>JAYKIC010000481.1:0-5004 GCA_035284985.1 Leptolyngbyaceae cyanobacterium | reverse complement strand
GGCAAAATATGGGGTACGGTAACGGATAAGGGGATGTGGGGGAGGAGCGATCGCGTCTGGTGAGTCAGGGCCAACACTTCCTCCGCCTCAAACCGTCGTCCGGCGGCATAAAACGCATCGAAATTGCCAATCTCAATCAGGTTAGCCCCCGCCGCCACCGCTGGCAAAAACTGTTCTGGGTCAACAGCCGAGACGCAAATGGGCAAATGAGTCAAGGGACGAACTAGGCGGACTAAATCAGCCGATGCCGCAATATCAACAAACGTGGCTCCGCCCAACTCCGCTGCTCGAACAATGGCCGTCACCTTGGCTGGATCAAAGTTGGTCAGCCCACTGATAACTTTTAATGCACGATTTTCCGCGAAGGCAGTCCCAAGAGTTGAATGAATAGTCATAGGTATTCTCTACAGTTAATCAAATTCAGAGTATGGAGCGAGTTGTCTATCCAGAATGGGCTATCCAGAATGGGCTATCAAAGATGGTTGATCAGCGATAGCGGACCCGCGACCCCTTGGGCAGTTGCACTCCCAAAACGTTGTCCGTCAGTCGTCCAATACCCATTCTTCACATCTCGTTGCCAATCATCCTATCCTAAACTGAGAGAATCCCCAGAATATCAACAATGCAACGGAACGATACTGTATTTTAAATTAACCCCCGTAGTACTCCCACATAAATGCCTTGGATATCGACTCGGGTAGCCGCGACAGAGGTGGCGAGATAATTCGGATTGGCAGGTTTAAGCGTCACCACTTCATCGGCAATATGATAGTACTTGAGGGTGGTTTTATCTTCTACCCGTGCGGCTACAATCGTGCCATTTTTAACCGCCTTGGTTGTATCCGGTAGGGTCAAAACCACTACGTCTTGGTCGGCAATCATGGCACCAATCATGCTATCCCCGCGCACCCGCAACGCAAAAAATTGAGAAATATCATGTTGGGACCATTTAGAGTGTTTCAGCAACTTGAACAGGTCGAAGGATTCTTCCACCACATCATCAGGGAATACTTCCATTAGGCTGTGGGCTGAAATGACTCCTTTAATAGGGGTCACTTGGCTGGGCTTAAGAATTTGATACGATCGCGCCAGCTTTGGGGTCCAATCCAGCCAACCCCGATCCTTGAGGATATCCAACTGCCGTTGGATGGGCGAAGGGGAACGATACCCCAAGGCTTTAGCCATTTCGCGCACGGATGGGGCATATTGGTGATGATTGATGTAGGTTTCTATCCAGGCAAATAACTGCTCTGGTGTGATACGGGGCTTGGACATGGGCACGAACCGATAGACTGTGGTTCTATCGTACTATATTGTCTGCCAATCGTCAGCTTTGATGGCAAGGAGGCCATCGGCTTACCGTTATGGGATGTTACTAAATCTCTGAACTTGGGTATAAATGGGTAGAGGTTCTTTCCCCAACGTTATGTTTCACTATCTTCGTAAAACTGCTAAAACTGTCTTTCCTCCGTCGTTTCGGTCTAACTTTCGGGGGGCGGTGCAACCTGTGGTGAAACTGTGGAGGCGATCGCCCCTAGCAGAATACATCGCCCACCGCCGTGCCGAGGTTTATTTAATTTCCTTTGCTCGCAGTGGTCGAACGTGGCTCCGCACGATGATCGGGACCGCGCTCTGTGATTACTTTGACCTTGATATCGCAGCCCCTGAGCGCATTGCCGATCTATGGCAGCAGGATGCCCGGATTCCTGCGATTCGTTTGGACCATAGCGCCATTCGTTTGGAAAATCCTAATAAGTTTAAGCAGAAAAAAATAATTTTACTCGTGCGGAATCCGCTGGATATTGGGGTATCGCAATATCATTTTCAGCAGCGCCAGGGCGCAATCGATGCCGATGTTTTCCCCATCGTAGAAAGTGTTGTTAATAGCTACAACGCTTGGGCCATATTTATGCGCGAACACCCAGCTTGTCTGTTAATTAAGTATGAGGATCTACTCGCAACACCTGAGTTGGTGCTAACTGAAATTTTTGAATTTATCAACCTCCCCCAAGTGTGTGAGGGGGAAGTACTCCGCAGAACCGTGGAGATTTGCTCCTTTGAAAATATGAAGAAATTGGCTAATGACCCGGAGCGATCGCTTTTCTACCGTCCCAATAGTTCAGCAATGGTGCGATCGGGGAAAGTCGGAAGTAGCAAAGCCGAACTTCCCCCAAGCACCTATAAAGAATTACAAGAGTTTGTCACCCAAACCCTGAGCGAAGACTTTAACTATACTGATTCCTCCAATGTATAAGCGATGCCTCAAATGTATTTGGAACCGCAGTTACACAATTTAGTCATTGGACCAACACTCAAACGGAACTAAATCCCCAATTTGATCTCTTAATAAGTAATCATGGCGCTCTAGTAACTGTTCTACTTGGTGCCACTCTCGATAGGAAAAGTGCTGGCAGAGGGTGTAAATGGGCTGCAACCGACTGACGGCCCCTTTCCCTAAAAGGGTTTGTACTTCATCTTTGATATCTGAGAGAGAATACTGAAGAGTTTGAAGCATGATACTGTCCTTAAAAAATGAAGAGTAATATATGATTATCAGACATGATAGTTAGAGACCTCATATCACCCTAATCACTGACAAAAATTACCAGAAAATACCATTGCGGAAAAACTGGTGAAACAATGTCCTGGGATTGGGTGAAATTGAACGAAAACGTAACTAGCTTAATTTAGTCTCATAGCTCAGCTAATCCGATAGCTGGGTCCGTCCGGTAGTATCGGAGTGGAAATCAATATAAACGTAGATCCAGGTTATCTCGGCCCTGCACTTAGCCAAGATAGAGACGTTGGAACTCTATATCTGGTATTGTATGACACAGTTTTCTGAAAAGATAGGTGATTGTGTCAAGGTGTCTTGACAAAGGAGCCGGAGACTGATGATGGACATGGGATTTGTGGGTACACTAGGGCTATTTTATTGATGCGTCTCCATAGGGGTTGAAGTCCAGAGAGTTTGTGGTTGATAATGGGGGCTATTCTCTGGGAATTTTCTCCAGGGATGTTTCCAGAGATATTGTCCACCCTATCCTATTTGGCGATCGTGACCACCGCAGAAAGCTACAAAGAGACTGTTAACCTGCCCAAGACCGATTTTTCTATGCGGGCCAATGCTGTGAAGCGGGAGCCTGAGCTTCAGCAGTTCTGGGCTGATCAAAAGATTTATGAAACCCTGGCTACGGAAAATCCAGGTGACACGTTCGTTTTACATGATGGTCCGCCCTATGCCAATGGCGCACTTCACATTGGTCATGCCCTTAACAAGATTCTCAAGGATACGATCAATAAGTATCAAATTCTAAAGGGCCGTAAAGTGCGCTATATCCCTGGATGGGATTGTCATGGATTGCCGATTGAGTTGAAAGTATTGCAATCGATGAAGTCTTCTGAACGGCAATCCCTGACCCCGATGCAATTGCGGCAGAAGGCGAAAGCTTGGGCATTGGAGCAAGTAGAGCAGCAGCGGGAGGGCTTCAAACGCTATGGAGTGTGGGGCGATTGGGATCAGCCTTACCTGACGTTGCAGCCGGAGTATGAGGCGGAGCAGATCCGGGTCTTCGGCCAAATGGTGTTGAAGGGCTACATCTATCGGGGGATGAAGTCAGTTCACTGGAGTCCCAGTTCCCGCACGGCTTTGGCTGAGGCGGAGTTGGAATACCCTGATGGTCATGTGTCCCAAAGTATCTACGCGGCGTTTCCGTTGGTGGGCGTGAGTGAGCCTGCTGAGGCTGTCCTGTCTCCGTTCCTCGATAGTTTAGGGGTGGCGATTTGGACGACGACTCCTTGGACGATTCCGGCCAACCTGGCGGTGGCGGTGAATCCTGATTTGACCTATGCGGTGGTTGAGGTTAAGGGGAATAGTGAGCCGAAAATGGGCTTTTCCCATTTATTGGTGGCGAAAGGTTTAATTGATCGCTTAACCCAGGTGTTTGGGGTTGAACTGGTGGAAACGGCGACGATCCAAGGCAAGGATTTGGAATATTGCACCTATCGCCATCCCTTGTTTGATCGGGAAAGTCCCGTGGTGATTGGTGGCGATTATGTCACTACTGAGTCCGGGACGGGATTGGTGCATACGGCTCCGGGGCATGGTCAGGATGACTTTCGGGTGGGGCAACAGTATGGCTTGCCTGTGTTGTGTCCGGTGGATGAGGGTGGCTACATGACGGCTGAGGCTGGGCCGTTTGAAGGATTGAATGTGCTGAAGGATGCCAATGATGCGGTGATTGGGGCTTTGACAGAAGCGATGTCATTGTTGAAACGGGAACCCTATGAGCACCGCTATCCCTATGATTGGCGGACGAAGAAGCCGACGATTTTTCGGGCGACGGAGCAGTGGTTTGCTTCGGTGGAGGGATTTCGGGATCAGGCGATGGCGGCGATCGCCCAAGTGCAATGGATTCCAGCCCAGGGGCAGAACCGGATTACGGCGATGGTGGGCGATCGCGCCGATTGGTGTATTTCCCGCCAGCGAACTTGGGGCGTGCCCATTCCCGCTTTCTACGATGAGGAGACCGGGGAAGTCCTGATGAATGAGGAAACCATGGCCCATGTGCAAGCCATTTTCCGGCAACACGGGTCTGATGCCTGGTGGGAAATGGATGTGGCGGATTTGCTCCCGGAAGCCTATCGCCACAATGGGCATCGCTATCGTCGGGGTACGGATACGATGGATGTTTGGTTTGATTCCGGGTCGTCTTGGGCGGCGGTGGCTCAGCAGCGGGACGGGTTGCAGTATCCGGTGGATATGTACCTAGAAGGGTCGGATCAACATCGGGGCTGGTTCCAGTCCAGTTTGTTGACCAGTGTGGCGACTAATAATTGTGCGCCCTATAAGATTGTGCTGACCCATGGTTTTGCCTTGGATGAAAATGGTCGCAAAATGAGTAAGTCCCTTGGTAACGTCGTGGACCCCAAGGTGGTGATTGAAGGGGGCCAAAACCAAAAGCAGGAGCCACCCTATGGGGCTGATGTGTTGCGGTTGTGGGT
>JAYKIC010000480.1:0-4838 GCA_035284985.1 Leptolyngbyaceae cyanobacterium | reverse complement strand
TGTGACGCAACATCGACTGAATTTGTTGGGGACTGAGGTGCATTACCGGGCGATCGCCGCTTGGCAACCGTTATTTGACCCGATTAACTCAGATCAGCCCGTGGCTGAGATGTTCCATGTGGCTTATTTGCGAACGAGTTCGGCCCAGTCCACCTCTGTGCGATCGGTGTCCCGTCCCCTGACGTTTGTGTTCAATGGGGGACCAGGGGCGGCATCCGCCTATTTGCACATGGGGGCTTTGGGACCAAAGCGGTTGAGTTTTGGGACAAACGGCACCTTACCAGCGCCTCCGGTACAAGTGGTGGATAACCGGGAAAGTTGGCTGGCATTTACGGATTTGGTATTTGTGGACCCCATCGGCACCGGGTTTAGTCGCAGTTTGCGCCGGGATGCCCCATCGTCTAAATCTGAGGAGCCATCAGTCAAGAAACCGGATGGTTCGGTGGTGACATCCCACGGTTCAGCGGACAAAGAACCGCCTGAACTGGAGTTTTGGGAAGGGGAGCGGGATTTGCAGTCCTTAGGGGAGTTTATCCAAGGGTTCTTGTCCCGGCATCATCGGTGGCGATCGCCCATTTTCATCGCCGGGGAAAGCTACGGCGGGTTTCGGGTGGCTCGCTTGGCCCATACCTTACCAAAAGACTTTGGCATTGGGCTATCGGGGGCAGTGCTGATTTCTCCCGCCTTGGAATTTAGCCTACTCAATCCTACCGATTACAACCTTACCCCGTGGGCGACCACCTTACCCTCGTTCGCCGCCGCCGCCGCCCACCACGGACGGGCGGAGTGGGCCGGGGCCGTTGGGGATCTCGCTGCCCATCAAGCGGCGGCGGAAACCTTTGCCTACCGGACCCTGCTGCCGTTTTTGGCCATGGGCCATGGGGTATCAGCGGCTGAACGGCAAACCATTTATCAGACCTTGGCCCGGTTGATTGGGTTGTCGGTGGAGCAGGTGGAGCGCCACGGGGGGCGGATTGGCATGGCCACCTTCGCTAGGGAACTGCTGCGTCAGGAACGCCAAGTCGTGGGGGTTTATGATGCTTCAATTACGGCGGTTGATCCGTTTCCGGGGCGCGATCGCTACGAAGGCAGTGATCCCACCCTGGACGGCATCATGCGCCTATTCACGGGGGCAATCAACAGCCATTTGCGAAATACCTTGGGGGTGGAAACGGATTTACCCTATCACCTGCTGAGTTGGACTACGTTCAAATCTTGGAAATTTCAAGAGCGGCAGTCTTGGGGAAAACAGGGCTATGCGGGGTCCGTTGATAGTTTGCGGGTCGGGATGACCCTCAATCCCTATATGCGGGTTTATATTACCCACGGTATTTTTGATTTGGTCACGCCCTATTTTGCCTCCAACCATTTGGTGGGGCTGATGCAGCTACCGGAGGAAATTCGGGCCAATCTCACCCTGCGCCACTTTTTAGGGGGCCATATGTTTTATACCTGGGACGAATCCCGCCTCCAGTGGTTTGAGGATATGCAGCAGTTCTACGCTCCCGCCCAAGCTGTAGGTTCCCCCCCTTAAACTTCGCCCACTTGATGATGATCGGCTGCGCCAAAAATGGCTTCTTCATGGCAGTAGAATTTAAATTCCATTAAGTTATGGAATGGGTCGGCTAGGAAAAAGGTGCGGTGTTCCAAAATCGAACCCTCGAAGCGGCGCTTAGGGGAGATGTAGAAGGGGAGTTGGCGGGATTGGGCGCGATCGCACAACGCTTCCCAGTCTTTTTCCTCAGAAAACACTAGCCCAAAGTGGCGGGGATAAATGCCCTGTTGTGGTACCAATTCTGTTTCGGTGACATGGCCCACTAATTGATGACCATAGAGATCGAGAATTACGGAAGAGGGAGATTCCCGCCCCACACCACAGCCTAAGCCATCCACATAATAGGCTTTGGTGTGGGCAATATCGTTCACGGGAAAGGCGAGGTGGAAACGAACAGGTGCCATAGGCATAGGGTTTGTGATATTTTGCTGACGCACACGATAAGAATTGAATTATCTAGACAAAGTACCCCCAGTAACAGGATATAGTCAAGGGGAATGGGAACCGTTTGGGGAATAATTGGGGAATAAAATAATGGTCCGGAAGCGCACGAAAGCCAATGCTCAGTCTAAGCAACCAGCCGCCAACCCCCCATTGTCTGTGGAGATGGATGGGGCGATTGCTCCCCCTGCCGCTGCTGTTGAGGAGAGTGATGAGGCGCGGGTGGTGGATGCGGTGGTGGATCGGCGCGAGTTGGAGGTGGACCACCCCGAACCGATTCATCCAATGGCGGTTGTGAGTCAACATTTGGGTGAAACCCAAGACAATTTTCTGGACGCGGAGGGGGACGATGGCGCGATCGCCGTCAGTGCGACGCGGGTGAGGGATGATGAATCGGCGGCGGTGTCTGTAGAGGCGATCGCCCTGGACTGGGATCCTGCTGACGCAAGTGATACGTCGGGGGAGGCAGACCATGCTCAGGCGGAGACGGTATTGTCGGGGCATGTGGCCCATGAATTGAGTGCGGCGATCGCCACTGCCCATCAGCATGAAGCGGAATTGGAAGCCCATCTGACTGCCATTGATCAGCAACAGGCCCAACTCCAGCAGGAATTGACCAGGGCACAGGCGGAAATTGTTGGGCTGCAAGTGCAATTGACCGTAACCCAGGCTCAGGAAATGGAGTTGAAGCAACAGATGGTGTCGCTCAAGGCGGAGTGCGATCGCACCACCACCCAACTGAGCCGAGCGCAAGCGCAACTGGCGCAACAAACCACTCACCAGCAGGAATTAGAAAAACTCAAAATCCGCATTACTACCCTGACGACGGAATTGGAAGAGGCCAAGTGCTATATCCTGCAACTGACTCAAGCCCGTGCTATCCCTGCCCAGCCCCAGGGGAGCGATGTTGCAACGGACCTGCGATCCTTGGCAAAGCGTCCCATTGGTCAGCGACCGATCGGTCAGCGACCCATTGCCCAGCGACCAGAACGGCGATCGCTCGATAGCCGACCTCAACCCCTCCCTAGTTATCAGCCTTCCAAATCCCTGGCAGGATTGCCACCCATGTCTACAGAACGCCTGAATGGTTCTCCTGCCCCGCTAGCCGATTCAACCCCAGAACAGCGCATATCCCGCACCTCCGAGCGGTTGCGTCCGGCTTACACCCGACCGGGATTTTCCAACACGCCATCCGATCCCCTCCCTCAGAATCGTCAACCCCTGCCCCAACTGCAAGCGCCCTCCCAAGCCAGCAGATCTTCATCCCCCCACCAAGCCGCTGCCCAAAATCATGACTCCGCCCTAGCCCCTCGGCGGCGGGCTGATCTGGTTCCACGGCGATCGCGTCCCTTCGATGAGATCCGCCCCGAACTTAAATCATCCCAATTGCCCAGACCTAAAGTATCCGACACTGAAATTGGTTGGTTTGATTGATTCCTTTAGTATTCGGCAACTGAATGGAGAATAGTTGCAACAATTCCGCGAATTGGCAAAAATACATTGAATGCAGGAGGATACCCCAGATGGATATAGATGATGGATGGCAGAACAAACTATCGAGAGTTGCTCGGTTAGAGTCAAGTAATTGGCCGATTGAGCAGTTGCCAGGATTGAGCCAGGACAATAAAGCAGCGTTGCTGAATCTGGGCATCAAAACCACGTTTCACTTGCTTCACAATGGCCGGACAGCAGAACAGCGACAGGCGATCGCTACTCGGATGCAACTCCATGTCCAGCACATCAACAAATGGATTGTCCTCGCCAACCTTGCCCGTGTGCCTACGGTGGGTTGTCAATATTGTGGGACCGTCCTCTATTCAGGGGTGGCCTCGCTCCAGCAACTAGCCCAAATCGATGTGGGTCGGCTGCACCGACAGGTACTTAAGCTCCACGTTGCCGAGTTTCAAAACAAAAAACATTGTCCCTCCGTGGCCGATGTCAATGTTTGGATTAACGAAGCTAAAACGTTGACATCGGCGGCTTAACGCTGATGTTGACTGTTCATGATGGAGCAAACCAATCGGGGACATACTGCAACGCATTTTTCATGGCGGTGTCAGCAGTTTGGTAATCCGGATCTTGGGTGGCTACCAGTGCCCAAAAATCCGGGGAGTGGTTCATGTGGACCGTGTGGCACAGTTCGTGAACCAAAATGTAGCGGACCAGGGGAAAGGGTAAAAACATGAGCTTGTCATTCAAACTAATGTTGGATTTGCTGGAACAACTGGCCCACAAGGTTTTCTGCCGACGAATGCCGACTTTTTGGTAAGTTAAACCCGTTGCTTGGCTCACGGTGGCTAACCACTGGGGTAGGTAAATCTGGGCTTGCTGCCGCACCCATTGCCGTAAAGTGGAGTGGCAGTTGGGAACAAAATCGACATTGCCGCTGAGGTGCAATTGCAACGGTTGAGGTGATGCGATGCGGATGCTTAGGCTTGAGCTAGGCTGATACGTTATCTGCCATTCTGCGGGAATTGAACGGAGGATGAGAGTATCCGGGCGTTTTAGGGGGGCTTCGGGGGGGCGCGATCGCCGCTTTCCCTCCACCTTTTTCACCGTGCGATCGATCCACGCCTGCTGCCCCATTACAAAATCCAAAATTCGTTGCTGGGGGCAACCAGGGGGCACCACAATTTCCACCTCCGCCGTTCTGGATACCTTGATGGAGACACGCTTGGCCCGTGTACTTTCGCGCACGGTGTAGCCTTGGAGGGTATAGGTGGATGGCGATCGCCTTGGCATAGATGGTTTGGAAATAGATCGTTTGTGAATATCTGGAAATACTACGGTGTTCTGGAAGGCTTAATTAACTCGTCCCGATTCAGCTCAGGCTGTCCATATT
>JAYKIC010000479.1:0-4275 GCA_035284985.1 Leptolyngbyaceae cyanobacterium | reverse complement strand
TCGCTAGTCCTAAAATCTATATATAAAATATAAAGTACAGGATATTTCTAATTTATTCTTATATTTTTATGGTTGGGTTGTTGCTACTGCGGTAGTTCTATTGGTTGTTGTCATGCTTTCCCCAGTGATTGCCGGGTCTGCTTCTAGTTGGAGCTGATTAATTTGGTATTGGGCATCTTCATAGCAGTCTTGGCGACCTGCATCCAGGCAAAGTTTGGATGAGGTGCGTAGATCCGCGATCGCCCCTGGAATATCCCCTGTTTTGACCCGGACGAGGCCGCGATCGTAATACACCAAGGCATGGTTAGGGTTGAGATCAATGGCTGCGGTGAAATCATCAATAGCGCCCAGGCTGTCCCCTAGTTCCAGGCGAGCCAACCCCCGATTGTAGTGGGGGTCGGGGTCTTCGGGGTCAAGGTTAATGGCAATGTTAAAGTCTTCTAGCGCTCCGGCGGTGTCCCCCAAACGACGACGGGCAAGGCCACGGTTTTGGTAGGCCCGTACGGAGTTGGGCGCCAGGTTGATGGCTTGGCTACAGTCCGCGATCGCCCCTTGATGGTCGTTTAGATTGGAGCGAGAGAGACAGCGGTTGAGATAGGCGGATGCCATGCTGGGATCGGTTTGGATGGCGATGGAATAGTCTTCAATCGCTCCCGTTTCATCGCCTAAATCCCCCCGGACGGAGCCTCGATTCACATAGGATTTGAGGGCAGTTTCAGCGGTGGAGGGCAGAAACACAATCGCGTCGGTGTAATCATCTAAGGCTCCTTGGCGATCGCCCAACTGATAACGAATATTACCCCGGTAGTAATAGGCTTCCCCCAATTCAGGGTCTAGTTGAACCGCCTGGGAAAAATCAGTCTGGGCTTCCCGCCACTGCTGTTGATTTTGATAGGCGATGCCCCGTTGTAAGTAGGTCTGGCCATCTGGATGCTGGTGGAGGGCCGCAGAGTAATGGGCGATCGCCTGATCGTAATTGCCTTGGGCTAAATCTTCCTCCCCCTGGTGCCGATAAAACGTGGCGATCGCCCGCTGGGGTACTCGGCTTAACAGTAAGAACCCTAGTCCCAATATCGTTCCAGTTCCTCCCACCAAAAGCCACCAGCGTCGGTTTGGGGCAGATGGTCTCCGGCTTAATTGCTTTGGTTCTTTAATCCGTTGCCCAGCTTCAGGCCCAACGGCATGGGTTGTGGCGGCGGCGGCTGGCAATGAAGAGTGGCTGCCAGGGGATGATGGTTGCATGGGGCGTGGCTCTGGAGGTTGGTGCCCATTGGTCGTTTGCCCAGCTTGCCCACTGATGTGCCCACCCGTCATTGGCCCACCACTCTTGGGCGCAGACGATAAATCAGTGCTGAACTCTTCGTGACCATTGGTTTGTTCACCCCCTAGCTGCCGAAGATCCTCCAACACTGCAGTCACGGTTTGATAGCGTTGTTCAGCATCTTCATGGATCATTCGGTCTACGACTAGCCGTAACTCTGGACTGATATCCATGTATTGATGCCAATGAGGATGGGCTGAGGCGGCGGTGCCATTGTGTCGCCAGCTATTCCTCAGCTTGGCAAGGTCTAATGCACTTAACCCAGTCAAGGCTTGGATACCAATCATCCCAACCGAATAAATATCCCCGTTGAAGTGACGCTCCCCATTGAGGTGATTTAAGGAAACATACACTTGCCGATGATCGGCTGGTTTAGCCTCAGACGTAGGGGACTGGGGCTGATGGTCCTGAGCACTAATTTCTCGAAAAATCCCAAATCCAGTGAGGACGAGCTTGCCATCATTTTGCCGTTGAATGATGTTAGAAGGATTGATACAGCGGTGGATTACCCCCCAGCCATGAACCACCATCAAGACTTTAAGAATTTCCTTCAAGAGTTGGATGACTACGGCTTCGCTTAAAGGCTTTTGGGGTTTGAGAATGGCACTGAGGGGACGACCAGGGATAAATTCCTCTACCAAGCAGAAATATTCCTTTTCCTCAAAAAAGTCTAAAATGCGAGGGATTTGGTGATGATGGCCGATACGTTGTAAGGATTCCGCTTTGCGGCGCAGCAGGACTAAAATGAATCGCAGGGTTCGTGGCCCCTTGCCGGATAGCGATAACCGTTTAATGACACATTTTGGATGGCCCTGGCTTTGGGTATCCCCGACCAGGTAAGTGGCATCATCGGTTTCTGAACCAAGGGTCTTAATAAATTGATATCGTCCACCCAAGAGTGGCTTGACCGTCATAGTATTCCTCAACTGCTCATGCATCCCTACGTAAAACGATGTAACAGAGTTAGGTTACAAGGGTTACACCTTTTCGTTAAGTATAGTCCCACCGTCAGATTTCGGAACACCTTGGTCGGGAACTCTCCCTGGTTGTCCTCATTTTGGAAAAAGTGATAGGGTCAAACAGTGATGGGAGAGGGGATTTAGCTGCTTAGGGGGTGGGGGAGACGAATTGGCTTAGGATCATAGGCAAGTATTACTATTTTTAACCTGTGGGGGTACACGGTCAATTTATGCTGATGGTAATTACGTTTTATGATGTGGTAGTGATATGACAAGTGCAAAATCTCCAGGAGCAGTGGTGTCTAAGATTGGTGTGGCAGAGGCGGATGGGATGAAAGCGGATGGGGTGGAATTGGTATTGGATCATCAAACTTCGGCGGAGTTTGATCTCGCTATCTATTTGGCGGATCGCAAGGTGCTAGTGGAGCAAGCCTTAGATGCCTCCTTGGATGTGGTGTATCCCGAAACCATTTACGAGTCTATGCGCTATTCTTTGCTGGCGGGGGGGAAGCGGTTGCGCCCCATCCTCTGTTTGGCTACCTGTGAAATGATGGGTGGCACCCTTGAGGTGGCGATGCCGACGGCTTGTGCCTTGGAGATGATCCATACCATGTCGCTGATTCATGATGATTTGCCTGCGATGGATAATGATGATTATCGCCGGGGAAAGTTGACGAATCATAAGGTGTATGGCGAGGCGATCGCCATCCTGGCAGGCGATGGGTTGTTGGCCTATGCCTTTGAGTTTGTGGCCACTCAGACGAAAGCGGTGGGGAGCGATCGCATCATCCAAGTGATTGCTAAGTTAGGGCGTGCAGTGGGAGCGGCAGGGCTAGTGGGCGGTCAGGCGGTGGATTTAGCGTGTGAAGGGAAATCCGATGTATCCGTGGATACCCTGGATTTTATCCATAAGCATAAAACCTCGGCGTTGCTGGAAGCGTCGGTGCTATCGGGGGCAATTTTGGCCAATGCCACGGACGCGGACTTAGGGCGATTGACCACCTATGCTCAAAATATTGGCCTTGCCTTTCAAATTGTGGATGATATTCTCGATATTACGGCCACCCAAGAGGAATTGGGTAAGACAGCTGGGAAGGATATTAATGCTCAGAAAGCCACCTATCCGAGTATTTGGGGTTTGGAGGAATCGCGGCAACGGGCCAAGCAATTAGTGGATGAGGCCAAGGAGATTTTGACCCCCTATGGCGATGCCGCTCGGCCACTCCAGGCATTAGCGGATTTTATTACGGCACGGACACACTAAATGGTACCGTTGACGTGGGAATGCAATATGACGTTTGGGCCAATCCACCATTAATCTGAATCATGCCAGATTTTTTGAAAATAACGGGTAATTCGGTGCTGATCGTTGCCCTAGCGGCTTGTTTTTCAGCCCAGTTTTTGAAGTTTCTGGTCGGTGTTGTCATCGAAAAGAAGTTTCATCTGAGGACATTATTTGAAACGGGGGGGATGCCCAGTTCCCATTCTGCTTTTGTGGCCGCAATGGCGGCGGGAGTTGGGGCTTCGCTGGGTTGGGATAGCCCGGAGTTTGCGATCGCTGTCGTTGTCGCTACCATTGTTATGTATGATGCATCGGGGGTGCGGCAGGAAGCGGGTAAACACGCTAAAGTGCTCAATCGCTTAATTGATCAGGCTTTTACGGGGGATTCAACCTGGGAAGAAGGGCGGCTCAAGGAATTGCTAGGACACACATCGGCCCAAGTGTTTGCGGGGGCAATGTGGGGGGTGGCCGTATTTGGGTTAGCGAAGTGGGTGGTGTAGTGGTGGATTGATCGAGGGGAGGAAAGGGACACGGTGACAGGGGAGAACACGGATTCATTATCTGGATCGGGGTCGCGTCCCACCCATGTGACGCAACATCGACTGAATTTGTTGGGGACTGAGGTGCATTACCGGGCGATCGCCGCTTGGCAACCGTTATTTGACCCGATTAACTCAGATCAGCCCGTGGCTGAGATGTTCCATGTGGCTTAT
>JAYKIC010000478.1:0-4287 GCA_035284985.1 Leptolyngbyaceae cyanobacterium | reverse complement strand
GCTGCTTCGTCTCCCAAGTATCGTCTTGGAGTAGGAGCAGCGGTTGACCGGGGGTGACGCGATCGCCCACCGCCACAAACACTTGATCCACCCGGCCCTCCGCCGCCGATTGAATCACCTGTTGACGGTGTAGCTCCATCGTCCCAATTTGATTCAGGGAATCCTCCACTGTACCAACGGTTACGGGACTTAAGTACACCCCCACCGAACGGGAAGGCTCACGCCCCCAACGATAGTAACCCCATCCCGCCCCAGCTATGACCAGCAGGAAGGGAATGCCCCACCCCAATAACCGCTTACTTCCCGTTGCCATCAAACCACTACCTATCGTTATCGAGCTTGACCCCGTGGGCAATGTACCCAAAGTTTGGTATAAAACCACGATCTCTGCGGTCAAATACCCAGCACCTTTACAAAAATTGATATTTTTTATCAGGTTTATGTCCCTATCCTGTCAAGAAAGCGTTAAGGTAATGAATGGCAGCATTTAGGCTTGGGGGCTCGCCTGAATGTTGCCGCCTCCCCCTTAGCTAGTTCAAGAGGCTAATTGGAGTGAAGGGTAAGTCCCTAAGGGCAAAGCCTTGGAAGAAAGTTTTGATGATTAAACCAGTCCTAATGAGTGTATTAAATCCCTAAAGTTTGAGGGGGCAACTCCCCCAGCCTTCCGCTATCACATCAAGCATTCATTGTCTAGGGAACGTCCACACTACCCTACAACCCAAGAGTGGATGATTTGGCTCTGGACGTTTCCTTGAGAATGGGTTTATGCTGACCCATAGCAACACGGATGCGACACGCTACGTTATTTAGAGGTAAACATTTTTGCATTTCTATAACATAATGTAGTGTATCGCAAACTATGTTTACAATTCACGGTGACATTATGAAAACACTGGCGATCGCGCAGCGCAGTTGTTTGGCCATCCACATAGCCTCACTGGTTTTTGGCTTGGCCGGACTGCTATTTGTCCTGCCCCATTCCGAATTTATTGTCAGTTTGTCCGAGTTTGGCCAGACTGCCTTCCAGTGGTCCATGGCTGGTGGTGGGGCAGTGTACATGATTGCTGGCGCAGCAGCTGTTTCACTCTACGCCTATCGTAATTTGGGGTTGGGGGGCTGGCTAGCATTTATGCTTCCGGCAGTAATCGTTTCCCTTACAGCAGAACTAACGGGCACCAGTACGGGTTTCCCCTTTGGCCACTATCACTACCTATCAGGTTTGGGGTATAAGATAGCCGACTTGGTCCCCTTTACTATCCCCTTGTCGTGGTTTTACATGGGAATCAGCTCCTATCTGTTAGCGTATCGAGGGTTAGCCTCCCTAGGGTGGCTGCGGATTCCCGCAGCGGTGGCAACAGGAGCCGTACTCTTAACCTCATGGGATTTTGTCCTAGACCCAGCCATGAGCCAGACCTCCATGCCATTTTGGGCCTGGGAAGTGCCAGGAGCCTTCTTTGGAATGCCCTATCAGAACTTTGCGGGTTGGTTTGGCACAGGAGCCGTATTCATGACGATTGCCGCCATACTGTGGCAGCGGAATTCTGTCAAATTAGAGCAAATGCCTCTAGATGTGCCACTGGTGATTTACTCAGGTAACTTTGCCTTTGCGACCCTAATCAGTATCCATGGTGGCATCTATCCCCCGATATTCTTGGGCTTTCTGCTGGGAATGGCTCCAGCGATTTTGCTGTACCAGCTTGCTAAGGCCAAAGCCTTTAGCCTTCAGACTTTGGATCTTACCGTAACAGAATCCCAAGGAACGCAAGCAACTGCGGACGATTTTGAACAGTTAGCGGTACCGAGTCAGGGTAAGGTTTAAGTGACATCACAGTCAGTTTTTTGGGGTGCTCTATCCTTGGGGCTACTGCTCTTTCAAGTCCCTGCCCTGTTTTTGTTACTGGCACGGTTGATTAAGGGAGCCAGCCGCACCCCGCCGATTCAGCCGAAGCTTTCAGATGGTGATACTTCGGCGGGGGTAAAGAGCGCAGCTAATTCCCCTAATGTTAGTGTGATTGGTCCCACCTTGAATGAAGCCCATCGCCTTGGGCCATGCTTGGCTGGTTTAAGTCAACAGGGTCCAGAAGTGCAGGAAATCTTGGTGGTGGACAGCCGTTCAACGGATGGAACGCAAGCCCTGGTAGAGGCGATCGCCCAACAGGAAAATCGCCTGCGTTTAACCACTGATGACCCCCTGCCCCCAGGCTGGGTCGGTCGTCCGTGGGCACTGCATACTGGGTTTCTCCAGAGCGCCCCGGACAGTGATTGGGTGTTAGGGGTAGACGCTGACACCTACCCTCGGCCCGGATTGGTGGCGAGCCTTCTGGCCATTGCAGAACAACAGCGTTACGACATCGTATCCCTATCCCCACGATTCAAACTGGACGGTCCAGGGGAATGGTGGTTACAACCTGCATTGCTGATGACGCTAATCTACCGATTTGATTCGGCAGGGGTGCTGGAGTCATCACCGGAGCGGGTCATGGCAAATGGTCAATGCTTTCTGTCCCGGCGTTCAGTGTTAGCCCAACTAGATGGCTACCGCTGTGCCGCCAGCTCATTTTGCGATGATGTTACCCTTGCGAGAGAAGCCGCCCGCCAAGGGTTTCGCGTGGGCTTTTTGGATGGAGCCGATGTTATCAGTGTACGGATGTATGAAGGCATAGCCGATACCTGGCATGGATGGGGCCGTTCCCTGGACCTGAAGGATGCGGCTTCTCCGGGGCAACAATGGCAAGACCTATGGTTACTCATTGCCACCCAAGGATTGCCGTTGCCCTTGGCATTGATCCTAATGGTCGCCTGGGGAATGGGGGCGGGAACCCCAATGTTAGCGGGGGCGATCGCCCTCAACAGTGCCTTACTGCTGGTGCGTTTGGGGATGCAAGTGGCGATCGCCAACTCCTATGAGTGGCCCCCCCAGATCCTATCTCCGGCCCTCTGCTTTTGGTTAGCCCCCCTAGCCGATCCAGTCGCCGTTGTCCGGATTGCCCTATCAACCGTTCAGCGCTCAATTCAATGGCGGGGTCGGGTATATCATAAATAGGCCAAGTATCTGGAGTACCTAGACCATCGGACACAGATTACACAGATTACAGTTATAGTCGTCGCTAGAACTTTTCGCTTATACTAGTTCATTGCTACAACGCTTTACGCTATGGTGAGCAAATGTAGTTGCTTAACGGAAATCTACAGCCTTGATTTCTGACCCACTAGCAACAGTTTTAGTCCACATCACACTCGTTAACTTCATCCTGATCCTGTGTCTAAAAACTTCAACGATCCCCGATCTCCATCTGATTTAGAGAATTTAGAGAGTGGTTCATCCGCCATTGATGCAGCCAGCTCTAGAGGTGATGAGAGTCAACCTGAGGCTCAGGTCAATCAGCCAACCGTATCAGCAACCTCTAGCCCAACCGCCCCGCAAAGTCCCCAATCCGATGCAGACGAAACTGGAAACTTTTGGTCAGAGCTACTCTACATTGTGGCCTTGTCCGTTTCCCTAGCCTTTGGGATTCGCTGGCAGATTGCCGAAGCCCGTTATATCCCCTCGGAATCGATGCTACCAACCCTAGAAATTAATGATCGCCTCATTATTGAGAAGGTAAGTTATCGATTTCACGATCCACAGCGGGGTGACATCATTGTCTTTAGGCCAACCGATACAATTTTAGAAAGCCAACCAGACCTGAAAGATGCCCTGATTAAGCGAGTAGTAGGTTTACCCGGCGATACCATTGAGCTAATCGAAGGGGTCGTGTATGTCAACGACGAAAAAATGACCGAGTACTACATCCATGAAAACTTAGTCCCTCCTGGTGACAAACACTTTTATTGGGGACCAGAGGTCGTACCAGAAGATTCTTACTTGGTGTTAGGAGATAATCGCCGCAACAGCTATGATGGCGTATTCTGGGGGTTTGTCCCAGAAGATAAGATTATTGGCCGAGCGGCGGTACGGATTTGGCCCCCCGCCAGAATGGGAGGCATTGATTCGGAAGATCCAATTTTTGAATTTGAACCAGATGAAGAGTAGTCCCCAGTTTGTGTTAGCCTCTGCGTCGCCAGCCCGGTGGCAGCTTTTACTGAACGCGGGGCTTGATCCAATCGTGCAACCCAGCAAATTTGATGAAACGGCGATTACGGAGACTGATCCGGCCCGTTTGGTGAAACAACTGGCCTTAGGGAAGGCGCAAGCGATCGCCCAGACCTACACCGCCAAATATGCAACCATGCCCTCTGGCACTGATGATCCGGGGGTAATTATTTTAGGCTGTGATTCAGTATTGG
>JAYKIC010000477.1:0-13118 GCA_035284985.1 Leptolyngbyaceae cyanobacterium | reverse complement strand
CCCCTCCATTACTGCTACTGGATAGCAACTACTATCAAAACCTCAAATTCGACCTGTCCCCCGATGGCGAAACCGTGGTGGTTTACCGGGTTAATCGTCAAGACCCAAACGATTTTGGGCTTTGGGTACTGCGACCGGATCAACCCCCAACCCCCCTGGAAACCGAACCGGGCGGGGACTTTCTCATTACCCCCGATAGTCAAACGGTTGCCTACTTACAGGGTGAAGGCTTGGCACTACTCCCCCTCAATAGCCCTGATCAGCAACCAGATCCAGGCAACAATCCCCCCAACGATGTCCCCAACGTTGAACCCTTGGATTTCTTGCCCCAATACGGCATGGTCCTCAACTTTTCGGCGGATGGGGCTAAAGCAGCCATGGTTCAATTTGGCGGGGAACAGGGACAACCCAAGCGATCGCTCTTCCTCGTGACCAATCGTGGCACGGAGCAGGAACTCCTATCCACCAGTGGGAGCATCCTGGATGCCCAATTTGATCCCACCGGACAGGTTCTCTACTGCCTTGTTACCCAACTGCAATCCGCTGAGATTTACGTCGAACAACCCTACCTTGTCGCCATTAACCTAGACACCAACGAGCGCACCGACCTCCTCCTCCTACCCCAGCAGCAAAATATTCACATGAATGTGGCCCCCGATGGACTAGGCATTTTATTTGACCAAATCAAGACGACGGTAGACCCATCGGAAACCAATACCCTGCTACGGGGAGATGATGGGAGTCTGATTCTCAGCAGTCAACTTTGGTTTTTCCCGATTTCCCAGGACCAACAAGGTAAATTAGTGTTAGCCAAACCGGATAATCTGCCCATCTCTGGGTTTGATCCCCAGTGGGTGCCATAAAAATGGCGGCATAATGGGAGAGGAACAGTTACGTCAGCCCCTAATGTTCCGGTGGAAGTATCCCCTAGCGAGGATATGACAATTGTATGAGAAAACTGGGAATACTACATTACAGGAGGCTAAACTAGCTCTTGTACAGACAATCGAAACAAACATGCTGAAATGACGGACTATCTGCCATTTCAATGTGTTCAGATTGTGGACAATGCATCTAACCATTTCGTTATCGCGTATCCAATTGATGACTCTAAATGAAGAGGCATTGCCAACAATTATTTAACACGTTGGTACTCACAACGTATCCAGGGTTAGGGAAAAAGTCATGACGACAATCTTGATCGTGGATGATAGCCAAACGCTGCGTAAAATGCTCAAAGATTATCTGACGAGCAATGGCATGCAAGTGCTAGAAGCCACTAATGGGAAAGAAGCTAAGCAACAAATCACATCGGCCTCGCCCGATCTAGTGATCACAGACCTGATCATGCCTGAAATGAACGGCTATGAACTCTGTCGCTGGCTCAAAAATGAGACGGATCTGAAGAAAAAGGTACCTGTTCTCATTTGCAGCACTAAAAGTGAGGAATTCGACCGTTACTGGGGTATGAAACAGGGGGCAGATGCTTACATTACCAAGCCCTTTGAAGAGGCAGAGTTGTTACAGGCAGTTCATAAATTATTACAAAGTGTGGCATGATTTTGTGCTCTAATATGAGACTGCTTTCCGTAGGAAATTGTTCTCTCCGTGGCCACTTGAGCCTCTAGCCATACCTTAGCTCTAGTGGATGGTCTCTCTCAGCAGGGGGGGATATATAATGGCGCGATCGCCTGTTAGTTAACCTCAGGGCTACCCTCTGATCACAGGCGATGGTGTTTTTTGTTTTGTCTAAGCGATCCTAATTGACGTGAGTTATGGATAATCTGAAAGTCTGATTTTCTCCTAGGCTGTAACGTTGATTCCTTGCCTGGGGCCAAAGGGCAACTGGATTAATCAACGCGATCGCAATGATGGCATAGACAAACGGGAATGACAGATTGGATCTATCTTGAGGCGAAAATATCCCTAGTAAATATTAGGAAATACCAACAATATCCCCCCTTTCTCCACGAGTCTATGCTCAGAATCTCTATCTTATCTCAATAATCTAAGCTTCAAATTATTTCACCCGTAATTGTATTAGGAAATGCCATTGGCTTAGACCCAACTCATTCCCTAGGGATGCAGCGTTAAGGAAAGAGTTGAGCGATCGCCTCCCCTGGATCGGGCTGCTTCACCAGGGATTCCCCCACCAAAATAGCCTTAGCTCCGGCGGTTGCTACGGTTTGCACATCCGCTGGAGTATGGATACCAGATTCGCTGACCACCAAAATATTGCGGTCTTGGCAGGTATGACCATAGGTCGCTAGCAACGATTGAGTCGTGGCTAAGTCCACTGTAAAATCCTCCAAATTGCGGTTGTTGATGCCAATTAGGGTGACACCATCCACCGCCAACACTCGCTGAAGTTCCGCTTCAGTGTGGACTTCCACGAGGGCAGTCATACCCAAGGATTTGATAATTTTGACAAAATATTGTAGATCCTGATCTGATAGAATGGCCGCAATCAGCAACACCGCATCGGCCCCACAGGTTCGCGCCAGGAAAATTTGGTAGGGATAAATTACAAATTCTTTGCACAACAGGGGCACATCCACGACCTGTCGGATTTGTTGGAGATAATCAAAACTACCTTGGAAAAATTCGCTATCGGTGAGAACGGAAATGCAGGAGGCTCCCGCAGCGGCGTAGGTGGTGGCGATCGCCACCGGATCAAAATCCTCCCGAATTACCCCCTTACTCGGAGAAGCCTTCTTCACCTCAGCAATCAAGGCAGGCTGGGTTTTGCCGTGGGCTAGCGCGTCCCAAAAATCTCGCACCGGAGGAGCGGTTTGCACCTGGGACTTGAGTTGCTGAAGCGGTAGCTTTTCCCGCCGCCGCTCAACCTCCCCTTCCTTATACCAGACAATCTTCTCTAAAATGTTGCGCGGATCAGCATCCGCCACCTGCACCTTGAATTCCAAGGTATCCACATTTACCGGAGGACTGGGGGGACGACGACGAATTTCCATAGGTACCACCTACTTCACTATCAGTCCGTTACTATAGCGCATTCAACCGGGAAAAATATACCCTCCCCACCCGGAAAGGATTTACTGACCATACAGGGCGTTGTAACTAGCCGCCATCGCTTGTAACACCCAAGCCGGATCAACCCAATTGCTCTGATACTTCAGCCCCCAGTGAAGGTGGGGACCAGTGGTTCGTCCAGTCATACCAACCCGACCAATGCGATCGCCCGCTGCAATTTGCTGGCCTTGGCGCAATTCCACCCCGCCGTCCCGGTCCACTAAATAGGGAGTCCCGCCCCGATTTTCCACCCGCCCTTCCATATGACAATAGATATGAGTCCATTCACCGGACTGAATCACAGCTGACGTGCCACAGTTGGTACCATCCGACACCTCAACCACTGTCCCAGCCCACCAATTACGAATATAGCTACGTCGAGGGGCGGCAATATCTAAACCGTAATGAAATTCCTTGCGGTAGCCTCCTGTGGGCGAGGCGCGATAGCCAAACGGGGAAGTATAGGCCTGAAATCCTTCTACGGGGAAAGAAGCACTAGCCCAAATCTGAGCCGCAACCTGGACTTCATTCATCTCCACCACATTAGGGACTGCAATTTCTGCATTAGGGACTGCAATTTCTGCCTCAGGAGCTACATCAATGGCAATGGTCTTAGCACCATTCCCTTGAATGCCATTCCCTTGGGTTGCCCAGGGTTTCCATCCTCCACCTTGGGGCTGAGCCGCTGAAGTTTTGGCAGGGGTAAAAGCTAGGTCCGCTGGGGGTACCTGGATAGCTTGCACACCCCATTCCGACAGAGGCGCTGGCGGCTGGGATAACTGATGGGGCTGGATCATAGGCGAGAAGCGATCGCCAGCCGTATCTGCCATAGACCTAGGGGCATGAAGCACAGCCAAACCCAAAACCAGGAACAATCCCAAAACAAAAAGAAAAGTCGTTCGCTTAAACATAGTCCGAGGAATCAACATGGGGGATACACAGCTTTATGGACGTGACGTTAGACTGTAGAAGACTGTAGAACCAAGCAAATTAATCATGAGGCATACCTACCCATCTTGAAACTGACCCCTAAGGGATAACCTCACCCAAGCATTGCAACACCTAATCTGAATCTGAGGCGAATTTTACCCACAAATACCGCTAAAGGCATCTTCAATGATGTAAATTTTTGTTATCCGAGTTCGATCAGTCAATGAAGTCACCAAGAGAAGGTTGCAGAAATCATAACATGTCAGTCCAAACGGATGAATATCGTTGGTGTAGCCATAAGGTCAATTTAAGATTCTGCCTAAAAAATTAGTAGCGATTGAAAGGGTGATTCAAGGGGCAATGAAAATCCTGGCGACAAACCCAAAATCCTCCCTCACAGGCTAAAAAGCGTTAACCCGCTTGACCAGTTTTGCCTGTGTGATTGCTACAGGCTTCCAACCCTAATCAGGTTGATCGATCAGGGCATATCCCCCAAGTGCCGCTACGCAGAACTTCTAAAAAATCTCAGGTTTTATTTAGCGTCCGCTCCTAACCATCAATCCAGATGGGGTAGCATGTCAAAATAAAAATATTTCTTAGCCTTTTTGGGATAAACCAACGATAGAATAATTATGAGAATAGTTAATGGTTTGCAACATTTGCCATCCGGGGCATCCATAGGCCAGCAGTTTTATGCAGCCTCATTGCATTCCCTGAAATGAGTTGTATACTAGCAACGCCGCAGTGCATTGACGGTAATGGTCTACGGCAGGGTTGACAGGACTTAATTGAAGGGTTTCCCATGCCCTGGGTAGCTAGTTGATTGACCATTTAATTGACCATAAATCGCACCAGCCCTAGGCGTTGGGCTAAACTGTGGCATGTATAGTGTTATAAGTCCCGATAAAAATGGACTCAGCAGCGTAGTTTTGTATGGAGAGCGGTGATGGGTATGTGGCTTAGTCTACTTGAATTGTTGGGCTTAGCATGGTGGATTGAAATCGACACGAGTGATTGTACGTACTTCTTTGGCCCCTTCTCCAGCAAACATGAAGCGCTTGATGCTCAGCCCGGTTATCTCGAAGATTTGGAAGAGGAAGGGGCAACTTCTGTCCAAACAAACATGCGGCGGATGAGGCAACCCTCCCAATTAACGATCGAAAAACTTCCTGCTAGCATAGGCAATGTCCGTTACTCTTCTTCTTTAAAATAGATGTTAACGTTACTCTAGCCGACAGTTATTTACGATTCCTAACGGTTATTTACGATTATTGATAATAATGCCACGGTAAGGCTCACAGCGATCGAGCTTGATATCCATGATTGGCAATTGGCACGATGACATCCGAATAAATATTGAGCACACTCTGGGCCATCTGGCGCGACTCATCCCTAGCCCCAACATTCTAAGAATAAATGTAATAAATCCATAATAAATTGGCTAAAAAAATGTTACAGGACTGTAAATGTCCAGCAGTATTACCGTGACAAAGCGAGAGAATATAATGTCTGACCTGTAGGAACTGAGGTAATCAGCGTCTGGGGCATTAGCGTCTGGAACATTAGCATCTGGCGCAACAACGGCTGCGACCACATAAGGAGGATGTATGAGAGCAGTATTGATGGCGGGTGGCTCCGGCACACGACTAAGACCATTGACCTGTGATCTTCCGAAGCCGATGGTCCCAATTCTCAACCGACCGATAGCCGAACATATCATTAAGCTACTGAAACAGCATAATATTACTGAAATTATTGCGGCTCTCTATTACTTACCGGATGCCATGCGGGATTATTTTCAGGATGGCAGCGATTTCGGGGTGCAAATGACCTATGCCGTTGAGGAAGATCAACCCCTTGGGACAGCGGGGTGTGTTAAAAATGTGGGTGAGCTGCTGGATGACACATTTTTAGTGATCAGTGGCGATAGTGTGATGGATTTTGACCTGACGGCGGCGATCGCCTATCACCGACAGCGGGGATCTAAGGCGACACTAGTGCTAACGCGGGTACAGAATCCGTTTGAATTTGGCGTTGTGATTACTAACACAAATGGAGAGATCCAGCGTTTCCTAGAAAAGCCCTCTACCAGCGAAATCTTCTCAGATACGGTCAACACCGGAACCTACATTCTTGAACCAGAAGTGTTGCGCTATTTGCCAAAGAATCAGGAATGTGACTTTTCTAAGGACTTGTTTCCCCTGCTATTGGCTAAAAATGAGCCGATGTATGGATTTGTGGCCGACGGTTATTGGTGTGATGTGGGCAACCTAACGGCCTATCGCGATGCCCAATATGATGTGCTAGAGGGTAAAGTTGCCCTAAGGGTGGACTACTACAACGAGGTTTCGCCAGGGCTGTGGATAGGGCAAAATACGGTGATTGCGCCCAATGCCCATATTCAGCCCCCAGTGTTAATTGGGGACAACTGTCGCATTGGGCCTCGTGCCGTGATTGGTGCGGGGACGGTCATTGGTGATAATGTCACCATTGGGAGTGATGCCGATCTCAAACGTCCGATTATTTGGAATGGCTCCTTGGTAGGGGAAGAAGCCCATTTACGCGCTTGCGTCATTGGGCGGGGGGCGCGGGTCGATCGGCGTGCCCATGTGTTGGAGGGGGCAGTGGTGGGGTCGCTTTCAACGGTGGGGGAAGAGGCCCAAATTACCCCAGAGGTGCGGATCTGGCCCAGCAAAAAGATCGAGCCAGGGGCCACGTTGAATATGAACCTGATTTGGGGACAGGTGGCCCGGCGCAATTTGTTTGGTCAGCGGGGGGTTTCTGGCTTGGCCAATGTGGACATTACCCCGGAGTTTGCGGTGCGGCTGGGGGCGGCCTTTGGGTCTACGTTGAAGCCGGGGGCCAAGGTGACGGTATCCCGTGATCAGCGCAGTATTTCCCGGATGGTGACGCGATCGCTCATCTCTGGCTTAATGTCTGCTGGAATTGATGTACAAAACCTTCAGGCTACAGCGATTCCCATTGCGCGGGTGTTCATTGCCTCGTTGCAGGACGTGGAGGGGGGGATTCATGTACGAATTCAACCCGGTCGGCCTGATCATATTTTGATTGAATTTTTTAGTCAAAATGGCATTGATTTACCCAAATCACGGGAGAAGAAAATTGAGGGAGCCTATTTTAAGGAGGACTTTCGGCGGGTTTCCATCCAAGAAATTGGCAACATGGGCTACTCCGGCCAAGACCAAATTGTTGAGATTTACAGCAAGAGTTTTGAGCGTTGCATCAATGTAGAAGCCGTGCGTAGTAGCAAATCCAAAGTGGTGATTGATTATGCCTACAGCGTATCAGGGGCAGTGCTGCCTCAATTGCTGAGTAAATTTAGCTGTGATGCGGTAGTGTTGAATGCTAGTCTCAGTCAGATAATGCCAGGATTACAGGACCGAGAAATTTTGCTGAGTCAACTAGGGCATGTGGTGGAAGCGCTCAATGCTAATTTTGGGGTACAAGTAAGTGCCCACGGGGAACAGTTGATTTTGGTGGATGAAGCCGGACGTATGATTCGGGGAGAAATGTTAACGGCGTTGCTCGCCGATGTAATGTTGACCACTCGACCCCGTAGCACCATTGTGGTTCCGGTGAGTGCATCAGGGGCGGTGGAACAGATTGCCCGTCGGCACGATGCGGCCATTATTCGCACCAAGGCCAATCCCACAGCGCTGATGGAAGCGGTTAACCGTAATCCCAATGTGGTGTTAGGGGGGAGCGGCGATATTGGCTTTATCTTTCCGGAACTTCACCCAGGGTTTGATGCAATGTTTTGCATTGCGAAGTTGATTGAGTTGTTGACCATTCAGGAGCGATCCCTAGGGCAACTGCGCTCAGAGTTACCCAACATTACCCATCGTAAAATTACGGTACGGTGCCCGTGGATGGTGAAGGGGGCGTTGATGCGTTACATGGTGGAAGCCCATGTTGACCAAGTGCTAGATCTGACGGATGGGGTAAAGATTATAGATCCATTGGATGGTGATCGCTGGGTGTTAGTGTTACCAGATGCAGGGGAGCCAATGGTGCATTTGTATGCCAATAGTGGCGATCGCGATTGGGTAGACGATAAGCTGAAGGCATATCGGAGAATTATTCATGACTTAGTAGAGGAAGAAGAAGGGCTAGAAAATCAAATTCCCCAGGTTGAGTAATGATTCACCCATTTTTCTGACGATTCTATTAGGTAAATTTAACTCGATAAAGGTGAAATAGCTGCCCCTCTTGCTGTTTGACCACTTTAGCCTTGACTGACTTCAGTAGCGCGGTCCACTCGGCCATGGAATGGAGAAAAACTTCAGCGCCTAAGTACATTTCCAAAATGGCCCAATTTTCCGCCATTTCAGCCTCAGGATTTAGTACGTCGAAGATGAAAGAACCATCGGATTTCAGCGCCCGTTTAACGGCGGCTAATACCATTTCCCAATAGTCCAAGGAGTAATAGCCGCTAAATCCTGTGGCGATCGCCCAATCAAACTGCTTGTCTTCGTAGTCAATTAAATGGGCCGGAGCTTGCTTCACCCCTTTGAACAACTTGGAATTGAGCTGGGGACCACGGGCCGTGAGGGTATCCTTGATGAATTGGCTAACATCCTGGCCGTAAAACATCACGTCCCATTCCCGCCAACAGGGATAAATCAAAAAACTCAGACCACAGCCCAAATCTAAACAGGTTTGCTTCTTCTTGGGTTTCATTAATTCCCAAAAAGGAGAAGCAATTTGATTGGCCAACGCCCCAGAGGTCCAGTCCCGAAAAATCGGCATAGACTCCACATCAGGCGGCAAATCAAAGGCTTTGCCCTGATATTCCTGGTTATAGCGGTTTGTGGTAGCAGTCACTTGGGCTTGCCAAGCATTCGCTTCATCTAAAATCGTCCCTAAATCGCCAAACCCGAGATCTTGTTTTTTACTCACCAATAAAACCTTGTGTCAGTGTTTGCAGGGATGGAACGACTGGCCTTAGATTTTTGATGGTGCTAAACCTAAAGCAATGAGTGTAGATTGGCTAAAGCTTATCGTCCCTTTAAGGCTTTAGCAAAATTTTCCCGATAGGAGGCATTAATCAGGAGAATGGGCCACAGCAAACCTAGGTACCATTTGCCACTACTAAAATTAGTCCGACTAAATCCAGACCAAAATTTCCACATACCCGCCGAGTAGATCCCAATGAGAACAAGACCAAGGAGATAGGACACTGTCATGATTCGCCGATCCTTCGAGTGATATTGTTCTCTACTGTAGCGTATTGCTGAGTTAAGCAGGTGTAATGTTGCACTTTGTAGCCATCGAATCGTTGGGTCGTGTGATAGGTACAGTGATGTTGCTTCAGATCCGTGGTGCCGAGATAGTTCATCAACCAGAGGTCATAGGGGTGATGGAATTGGTCTAGGGTGTGACGTAAGGTCGAGCTAGGGCTGTTGCAATTTTGTGCGCCGGGGCGATCGCACGGTTGATGGTCCAGGAAAAATTGTGGGGATTCTAATTCCGACCCCTGGGAGCGGATCTGCCAAGCCACGGCCATGAGTCGCCCTGTTTGACCGTGGGATTGGTGAGAAATGGCGAGGATCGGGGGATGATGGGACTGGGATATCACAGTTTGGACCACCAGGTCGGGACGATGGAGCTTTTGATAGCCCAAGTTCGACGATACGGTGATGGCTCCGCATAACCCGACGCTGAGAATGAGACCCACTAACCAACGACACTGATTCCACAGTTGGGCAAAACCCCAAGCCATCAACAACAGCACGGTGGGAAAGTAAATGAAGTGATAGCGGAAAACAGGGCTGATATTGAAGCCGAAGCCATAGGTGACGACGACCATCATCACGATCGCACTCAACCCTACGCGACCCATTACCATTAGCGGCAGCGTTTGATTGATGGCTTCT
Source organism: Leptolyngbyaceae cyanobacterium (assembly GCA_035284985.1). Classification (GTDB taxonomy): domain Bacteria; phylum Cyanobacteriota; class Cyanobacteriia; order CAKZMO01; family CAKZMO01; genus JAAHGY01. The sequence goes on along the minus strand of JAYKIC010000477.1, from coordinate 3,261 downwards.
AGACCTGGAGCTGTTGTCTCGGTTGCATGGGTTGGGGAGCTGGGATCTGGGATCTGGCGCACCATTTTTCGCTGCTGGGCGATCGCTCGGACCATGGCCCAAATAGTCGCCACCGTTACAATCAACAACGCCAGTGCCGATAGAACCATCATGCCAACCCCAACCCCTTGAATGGGCAGCAGGTAAATCATACTGCCGATGCTCGCTAAGGTATGGACCAACGGTTGACTCCAGTTATCAGGGGTGATTGGGCTTTGCACCCAACGCACCAGTTCCCGCCCATGGCGCATCTGGAGAAGGGAAGGTAGCCAGATAGTGCCTGTCAGGGCCGTTGCTAGGGCGATCGCTCCCGCCCGTCCCCAATTTCTCCAATAGGATGGTTCTAGCCAGTATTCAACCTGGGACCAAGGCTGAAGTTGCTTGATTGTGGCGTGGGACAAGGGAAGCGGCCCTAGTCCTTGGGGTAAGGCCCATGCCCACCCACACCACAGCAGCGCAACTAACTCAGCTAACAAACTGAGGGCAAAAAAATAATGGGTCGCTAATCCTAGGCCATTGAAGAGAACCCAAGCTAGACCCAGCCATGGGGGGATCAACTGACCCTTGTAAATATGTTTCACTACGGCCACTAAACAAGCTAATGACCCTAACAGCCACAGGATGGTCAGGGTATAGTGCCGTGCTTCCTGGGCCAGGTAAATACCGAAGGGGGACAATGCCATCAAAAGGGCGGCGAAATGGGCGATGGAGGGCGATCGCCACATGCACCAGGCGGTCAGATAAATGGCGGGAACCCCCAAGGCCCCAAAACAAGCCGAGAGCGATCGCGCCAGTTCAAACCCAACGTAGGGAGTGGACGAAACCCCATGCCATATCTGACTCATCTGCCGTATTCCGTCCACCCATTGATGGGTCAGCACAAAGTATAGAGGAGGATGATTGCTCTCGGTTAGCAAGACCCGTAGCGTATCTTGAACCGTTGCGATAGGATTCCACTCTAAGGGGGCTAGGATTTGCTCCAAGCCAATGATCTGGGACAAGGGCACCGTTGTAAATCCATGGCCGAGGCCAAACACCAGGGTAGAAAATTCATCGGTCCACGGCGGCTTTAAGGCTAAGTTATGGAAGCGTAGCAGTAAACCCACCAGCAGCCACACCAGCAACGGCAATCCCTGACGCTTTAACCCAGCCCCCATCTTAAACGTTAACGTTTGCTTGCAACCCTGCCAAAACACATCTCAACCGGATGCCTACTTCCACCGCCTAACCCCATCACAGTGCGATCGCGCCCCTTACCTTTCCGCCATTGCCATCCGTTTGCGAAATTGCGAAACCAGGTTATCGTCACTATGCAACAGGCTCAGCGTCATCATCGTCAGCAGCACCGCCGGGTGAGGCATGGTAAAGCGCATCCAATTTTTCACGGGCATCCTCAACCGAAATGGACTTCATGACCAAGTAAGGCTCTCGCATTACCTTGCCCCCCTCATCCAACAATTCTGGATGGGACGGTTGATTTACGGAGGAACTAGCACGATCCTGCGAATTGTTCAACGCATCCCTACCATTGCCGTATCCTTGCCGAATATCCTGCCCTAACGTCATCATGCTGCGTAAAAGGTTGGACACAGCAAAAAAAGCAACAACTGCAAACGCTATCAAATAAAGAATATGGAGCATGAGTGAATAACCTGCATCTTAAACCTACTACATAATAAAATGATTATTGACTCTATGGGGTAGAGTCTTGGGCACGGCGATAGGCTAATGACACGGCCCAACATTCTGCCACGAGTTGGTGCCATTGGTTGACTACGGCCATATCAACGGCCACTTGGGCACCAAGGGCAGTAAATAAGGTTTGGGCGGCAGTGACTTCCTGGTGGGCTTCGGTGATTCGGGCCAAGAGATCGGCTTGCTCGGCGGTGTCCAAGGTAGGTATATCGTGGTTTTCTAAAAGCGTTTTAGCCTGTCCGAACCAGTATAAAAAGTCTTCTAATAATGGTTTCAGGACGGTTTGGAGTAATTTGGTCTGATCGGCTTGGTTATTCATGGGAATCTAAAACAATGCCTCTATAAACGTTAAGCGGGTTTCATAGTAGCGCTGGACATATTTAACCTTCCTTCAGTGTAACTAGGACCACAACTTTAGCAGGGAAATAGATGGGTGGCCTGTGTAGCGATAGACAATTTAGCTGGGACATGAAGGTTTTTATTCCCCCCTGGGCCGTACCATGGATAGGCCGATCCGGTAGTACGGCATTAGTTTTCCCTGACTTCTACGGTCATGCCCTCACTTAAGGGCTGTTCCGGACGAACAATGACGCGATCGCCCTCCGCTAAACCCTGAACCACTTCCACTTCCGTCAACCCCTCCAAGCCCACTGTAATCGGTTGCTTTTGAGCTGTATTCGCTGTTCCCAGAATCCAAACAAAAAAACCATCCTCACCTTGTTGCACTGCCCCTGCCTCCACTTTAACGACATCGATGCGCTGCTCCGGGATAATGTCAACACTGACTTGGGTGCCAGGGATCAGGGTTCGACTAGGTGTGTCGAGTTCTACCACCACACTCAAACTCGTTTGTTCACTATCTTCCCCACTTCCGGCCAAACGGGCAACATTGAGCACGGTACCGGGATAGGTGACGGCTTCAGGACCAATGGGCTGAATGCGGGCAGGTTGTAATGGCTGGACTTGCTGTGCCCTGAGGGGCGGCAGTTGTAAATAAACTAACTCTCGGCTAGGGTCGCCCAATACCATCAAGTCCGTACCAATTTCCACCACTGAACCCCGCTGGACCAGGACATCCAAAATGATGGCTTGTTCCGGTGCCAAGACTTGTTTGTCTCGCTGCTCCTGTTCTAAGGTCTGGGCCGCAAGTTGCAGTCGTTGCAGGGCTAATGTCGTTTGTTGTAATTTTAGCCGTTCGTTCTGCAAAAGAGTTTCCGCTTCCCGAACCCCACGGCGAGATTCCTCCAAACTATCTCTGGCAATATATCCCTGGTCAAACAGGGCTTCATCCTCGCTCAAGGTGGCTTTGGCATCCTCAAGGTTAACCTCAGCGGTGGCGATCGCCTGCTGTTGCAGCATCATATCAACTTCCTGTTGCTGCATTTCAAGATCATGATCGAGCTGCTTCGTCTCCCAAGTATCGTCTTGGAGTAGGAGCAGCGGTTGACCGGGGGTGACGCGATCGCCCACCGCCACAAACACTTGATCCACCCGGCCCTCCGCCGCCGATTGAATCACCTGTTGACG
>JAYKIC010000476.1:0-9234 GCA_035284985.1 Leptolyngbyaceae cyanobacterium | reverse complement strand
TAGGCTCCTTTCACCCGATCGAAAACAATGGGCTGTCCGCCGACGGACTTGAACGCTCGGACTGGAGAGCTGACACCACCAGGCATGAGCGCTTGGGCCGCGCTAAAAATTTCTTCTGATTTGGTTGTATTAAGCGTTGTTGTTACCAAGATGATCTCCTTGCAATAGTTTGTAGGGGTGGTGGTTGCTCATCGCCACACTCGGCCAAAACCTACCATAGAACAGATAGGTATTCATTATGCAATTCATTGTCTCGTAGTTCTATAGAACTGTAACAAGAGTAAAGATTTGTGGTGTTGTTAGATTGGTCCTTCTCTGTAACAGTGGGCAAGTGGGTTCAGGTCCAAAAGGATCAAAGTAGGGTGTCCCCAACCTCTAAGCGGATATACTCCTGTGGAAAGTTCTTTTAGCTATTACCGCTCAGCGTTGCTAACGCTGTCAGGAAAATATGCAAGCTGGGTTCATGGTGGGTGAGCGATCGCAACCTCTTCCCATCCAAAAATGGCTCACTTAATTGATTATAAAAAACATAGTTTTTGACGAAGTTCTTTTTCTTGATGCCATGCTGTTTTTCCAAAACATACTTAAGCGATTCCCCACAACCTTTCAGTTTGGGATTCTTCGATATTTTGGATTGGTAGTGAGCCAATAACCAACACTCAATTGAATGAACACTAATGCAGAAAATAACTTTCTCTTGATGATTTTCATAGAAGTCGGGAGCGTTCACATTAATTATGGCGATTAGTTTAGCAATAATTGCCTCAACTAAGGTTTCAACCGATAATTCCTGATTGTTATTGTCTATGTGGGGCACATCAAAACCAGGATTGGGAGAGATATCGGAATCAATATGAACGATGATATAGCGGTTACTCAAAACCGCATCTCGGAATTGGGAAGCCTGAAGATAAGCCAATAGCATTTGCCAACCCCCAAAGTCTTTTTGCTTTTGGGTCGTGGCATCATAGGGTGGTTGCAGGGGGACAATATCTTGATCTAAATCTTCATTGCCAAAAAAGCCACATAGAATATTGCTAATGGTAATTTGGTCGGTGACTCCTTCACAAATTAATGCAAACTCTGCCATAGTTCTCTCTAAAAATTCTTTGGTAATCCACCCAAGTAACCACGAAGAAATGCTTCCGACAACTTTAGGTCTTCTCCTGTAGAGGAAACAGGCTTATCTTCAAGCGTGATTCGTTTGATGCGGGTATGACCTTTGCGATTCCGAGACACGACAAACAAGCGTTGTTCATCATCGCCTAAGTCGATGCCATCAAGGACAGCAGGATTATGGGCGGTTAAAAAACACTGTTTATCGAATTGCTTGGCTAGTCTGACAATATCGCTGACAATTTTGGTGCAGAGCTTGGGATTCAGAGAGGCATCCACATTATCGATGGCAAAAATAGAGGGGGTGTCTTTTGAAACCATCAGAGCTGTGTAAAACAAGACAAACAAAAAACCTTCGTTAATACTACGCTGATCCAGGATTTCATCAATACATAAATCTACTATTTTAAGTCTAGGTTCTTCTTCCATAGTAGATTTTTGTTCTAGAATATCTAGGCTTTCAAACCAGCCAAAGCTTTTCAATGAACTTTCAAAGGTTTTCATATGCCCATCAGAACTATAACTTTTGAGAACCATGATGAGCTTGAAAAGACCTTCTCCATGAATACCCAGAGGCTCTATCTGCCCATCCTGATAAAAATTTCTCAGTGAGGTTTCCTCTGGAGAATAGATGATTGTATCTTTGAAGATTATTGTATCTTTGAATAGTAGTTGGCTTTCATATTGAATTTCTCGAAGCTTGCTGTTTACCATTGCATCCAAGTTATCGAGTGACAGTTGCTCTTCACCAACATATCTCAATAGTTGTGCGCTAATCCGTTCGACTATATTTGCTATCTCTTTCTCAGATAAATCTCCTTGTAATTTCTCTTCCTCTTTGTCTACTTCTCTAAAATCATTGTTTGTTAAATTATTGTAACGATTAAATGACCATTTTGAGTATGGAGTTTCACTATTTTTTAGCTTATAGATATAGGGAGTTTTTATACCGTCAAACTTAATAGTGATTTCAATGTAATGTTGATCATTCAATCTAAAATTGGAACGCATCAACAATGGAGAAGTAACACGAATGCCACGACTGGTGAGGAATTCGTTATCAAGTTTATCGGCTTCCGCTGCCGCTGCGAGGGCGATCGCTTCCAAAATATTGCTTTTCCCACTACCATTTTCACCAATCAAAACATTCACTCGACCTACATCAAACTGAAGGTCAACGATGGATTTATAGTTTTTGATGCCAATTGATTCAATCATGGTGATTCTCCCTCAAGCTTGAGCCATTCCCAGCCATTTTCGGTGCATAGGGCAACAGTGGGAGATTGCCCTGGCAATAGTTCTGGAGTGGGGAGTTCGGAGTGACACCAGTATTCCCCCTCGTAAATCACTACACCATCTCTTACGGATTCTAGGGAGGCGATCGCTCGCCATTCATCGCTGCCCATTTCGTCGTAAAACCGATACTGGGTGTCGGTTACTTCTATTCCCATACCAACGGGGCCAACCCAATAGTTGCCGGGGCGAATCGGTGCGGTGTGAGTGCCCAATTGCAACAGGTCGGAACGGACCCAACCCTGAATGTCAGCATCCTCAAATTGCACTTCGTACCAAGTGAAGCCATCCTCACCCGATGTTTCGCGGAGGGTTTGGAGGCGATCGCCCGTCATGCCCCGATGGACGATGGGGGATTGGGTGGTGGGTTGCGATCGCACATTTACCTGACTGCCAACATCCTGGGTTATCAAGATGGCAGGTTGGGCGGATGCGATTTGCGGAAAACTGAAGGTGAAGACTCCCGTGACCATCACTGTGCCCCAGGTCAAGATTTTCGATCGCATATTTTGTTCCATCCCACGCTTATCTCCCCAAAATCACTACCATGCTGCCACAATCATAACAATCACAACGGATTCGTTTTCGCTTTCTTGCAGGAGCGGTACAATGGAGCGCAATCGCGCAGCGAATAAGCTGCCCTCTATTGGGAGTTATGGCCCTTTTGCGGTCGATGTCAGGTTTGGAGATGGAATGCTGAATGACAATTTTACACGGTAGCTGGTTACTTCAATCTGAGTCTCAAGCGGAGACGGAACCAGGACAATCAGGCTGCTTTTTCATCTGGGGGGAAGTGTGGCAACGGGTTGAACCCATTATCCCACTAGCGGATCAGCCAGCCGCCCATCCCTTTTGTCTGGATCAGAAGGCGCTGATGGAGTGGGGGCGATCGCTCCAATCCACCCACTCGATCCACTGGCCTGCTGCTGGTAGCACAAAAATGGAATGGGAATCTTGTCTTCTCACTGTACCGACTCACTCCTTCACTCCAGCCAAAAAATCGAAGCAACCTAAATCGAAACAGTCGGCACAATCACCTCCTGCCCTCCTGCCGCAGCATTCTGCCAGTGGAACCGAGGCGCTACCAGAGATGCCTGACGGTGAACCTTCTCCTCTAATCCTTTGTCCATGGGAGATTTATGGATTTAAGCTCGATATAGGAGAAGCGATCGCCCTCCTTAACTCCCTCCCCCTCGCCCTCACTGACGCTGACGACGAATTTTTAGGCGGCGACCTCCGCTTCTGGTCCCATATTGCCCGTTGGAGCCTGGATCTGCTGACCCGCTCCAAGTTCGTGCCCCTACTCGATCGCCACACCGACACCACCAGCCTCACCCGCTGGCACCCCCTGCTCGACAACGCCACCGACCAAGTCCGGGTTGAGCAATTCGCCGCCAGTATGCCAACGGTCTGCGGAATGTACCGGGGAAAGAGCGAAGACCGAGGAACGAAGAACGAAATAAAGAGCGAAGAACGAGGAACGAAGAACGAAATAAAGAGTGAAGACCGAGGAACGAAGAACGAAAAAACAGATCAAAAGGTGGAGGGTAACTCCGAAAACTCCTCACTCCTCACTCCTCACTCCTCGTTCTTTATCGCTCCCCACGCCCTCCTGTTCCACTTCCTTCACCACGCCATCGACACCCAAGTGCGTCAGGTTGCTAAGGCCACACCGCTGCCACCAACCCAATTACCTAAGGATATGCCGTTGCGGGACTGGTTACAGGCGTTGGGGTCTAGGCGGATCGTGGAATCGGAGAAGGAGAAGAGCGATCGCCTCGCTGCCCTACTCAACAACTGGTTAGCCCCAATCCAACGCCAACTCACCGCCAAAATTCTGCCGTTTCGCACCTGTTTCATCCTGGAAACTCCTGAAAGCGGCAAGACTGAGTGGACCCTACACTACGGGTTACAAGCAATTAATGACCCAGAATTTATGCTAACCGCAGCGACGGTGTGGGCCAACCCAGTGGAACAACTGGTAGTAGAGGGCCGCACCATCGACCAACCCCAGGAAACCCTGCTGGCAGGCTTAGGGTTAGCATCTCGACTATATCCCTTGATTGAACAGAGTTTGCACGAATCCCAGCCGACGGCGGTGATGTTAACGGCACCGCAAGTCTATGACTTTATCCAGTCCACCGCTTGGCTGTTGCAAAATAATAGCTTTGGGGTGGTGCTGCCCCCTAGTTTGGCCAACCGGGAAGGCTGGGCCAGTCGCTTGGGGTTGGCGGTACGTGCCCAAACGTCCCGTAACAAGAAACAGCAAGGGTTGGGGCTGCAAAGTCTGCTCAATTTCAAGTGGGAACTGACCATTGGGAAGCATCGACTGTCCAAGGAGGAGTTTGAGCGGCTAGTGGCGTTAAACAGTCCCTTAGTGGAAATTGATGGAGAATGGGTGGAGTTGCGATCGCAGGATATTCGGTCGGCACAAAACTTCTTCAAACAACGCAAAGACCAGGTGAGCCTGTCCCTGGAGGATGCCATTCGCATTAGCACTGGCGATACCCAGACCATTGATAAACTCCCGGTGGTGGACTTTGAAGCTTCCGGTTCCCTTAAAGAATTAGTGAACACACTGACCACGGGTAACGAAAGTGTTGAACCGCTGCCCACCCCCGATGGATTTAAGGGGGAATTACGACCGTACCAGGTGCGGGGGATGTCTTGGTTACAATTCTTGGTGCAGTGGGGGTTGGGCGCTTGTCTGGCGGACGACATGGGCTTGGGTAAAACGGTGCAGTTGATTGCCCTGCTGCTTCACCTTAAGGAAACGGAATCGCTCCAGCGTCCGATCCTGTTGGTGTGTCCCACTTCCGTTTTGGGCAACTGGGAACGGGAAGCCAAGCGGTTTGGGCCTGACCTACGGGTGCAGATCCACCATGGAAGCGATCGCCCTCAAGGCTCCAGCTTCGCCAAATCCACCCAAAAACTCGACTTGATTATCACCAGTTACGCTCTCGTGCAGCGGGATATCAAAACCTTAAAACAGGTGGAATGGCAAGGAATGGTCCTGGATGAAGCTCAAAATATCAAGAACGCTGAGGCCAAACAGTCGAAAGCAGTGCGGGAGTTAAATTCAGAGTTTCGCATCGCCTTGACCGGAACCCCGGTGGAAAATCGGTTGGCGGAACTGTGGTCCATCATCGACTTCCTCAATCCGGGCTACCTCGGTCCCCGCAACTTTTTCCAGAAGCGGTTTGCGGTGCCCATCGAACGCTACGGCGACACCACTTCGTTGCAACAGTTGCGATCGCTCGTCCAACCCTTCATCCTCCGCCGCCTCAAAACCGATCGCTCCATCATCCAAGACCTGCCCGATAAGCAAGAAATGACCGTTTTTTGTGGTCTATCTGAAGATCAAGCCCAACTGTATCAAACCTTTGTGGACCAATCGATGCAGGAAATTGATGATGCGGAAGGCATCGCCCGTCATGGCAAAATCTTAGCTTTGCTGACCCGCCTCAAGCAAGTATGCAACCATCCCCTGCTCACAGATATTACCCCCAAAGGTAAGGTAAAGAAGACCACAACAGATTTACTAGAAAAAGAACCCGATCGCTTCAAATCCGTGTCGGGAAAACTGCAACGGCTGGAAGAAATGCTGGAGGAATTACTAGCAGAGGGCGATCGTGCCCTGATCTTCACCCAGTTTGCCGAGTGGGGCAAGTTGATGCAATCTTACCTGGAACAACAATTTAGTCGAGAAGTTTTGTTTTTATACGGCAGCAGCACCAAAGCGAAACGGGAAGAAATGGTCGATCGCTTCCAAAACGACCCCAAAGGACCGCGTATTTTTATCCTTTCCCTCAAAGCGGGCGGCGTGGGTCTCAACCTCACCCGCGCCAACCATGTGTTCCATTTCGATCGCTGGTGGAATCCCGCCGTGGAAAACCAGGCCACCGATCGCGCCTTCCGCATCGGCCAAACCCGCAACGTCCAAGTCCACAAGTTTGTCTGCACGGGCACCTTGGAGGAACGCATCCACGACATCATCGAGAGCAAAAAGGCGATGGCGGAGCAGGTGGTGGGTACCGGGGAAAGCTGGTTGACGGAGTTTGATACGGAGCAATTGCGGAACTTGCTGTTGCTCGATCGCAAAGCCGTAATGGAACAGGAAGAATAGATGAAAAGATAATAACTGATGGTTCGATGTCCTCATTCTGGCATCCATAGCCTTGATAAAAGAGATACAATCAGCAAAAACATTAAATCTTCCACTTGCCATGCCCAAACCTGTTATTCCTCGTATTGAGCAACTGAGAGTCAGAAATTATCGTGCATTGCGAGATCTTGAACTCAAGAATATCACCCCGTTGACAGTTTTTTGGGGACCAAATGGCAGTGGCAAGTCAACCATTTTTGATGTATTTGCTTTTTTGTCTGAATGTTTTCAGTTTGGATTGCGTCGTGCATGGGATCGACGGGGACGCTTCCGTGAACTGCGAACGAGAGGAACTGAAGGAGCGATATCATTTGAGTTGAAATATCGAGAAAAGCCCAAGGCACCTATTATCACCTATTACTTATCGATTGATGAAGGTAGTCGTGGTCCTTATGTAGCTGAAGAATCTTTACAATGGAGGCGGGGTCAAACAGGTGCTCCTTTTCAATTTTTGACGTTTAAAGAAGGGGTAGGAGAAGTTATTAGTGGGGATATGCCAGAAAGAGAAGATAAACGCATTCCCCAACAGTTAGACTCTGCCGATATTTTAGCGGTCAATACTCTAGGGCAGTTTGCCAGTAATCCTCGTGTTAGTGCATTACGCCGATTCATTAGTGGCTGGTATTTGTCCTACTTAACAGCCGATCATACCCGTGGAACGCCTGAAGCCGGACCCCAAGAACGACTATCTGAAATTGGAGATAATTTACCTAATGTTATTCAATTGAATGTGGAGATCCCTTAAAAAAACAAGGTGCGCCCCGAACTAAGATTTTACCGAAATAATCAGAATGGAAAGATTACATTTAGAAATTTTAGTAGAAGAATATTCAGCAGAGGTAGCACTCCAGAACTTCTTACTTCAAATACTACCAAAAACAGTTGAATTTGAAATTCGTGTTTTCCAGGGGAAGGCAATGTTGCTCAAGCAGTTACCACTCCGGTTAAAAGGCTACCGTTCATGGATTCCGGGCAACTGGCGCATTGTAGTCTTATGTGATTGCGATCAGGATAATTGTCAGAAATTGAAGCAGCAGCTAGAGAATCACGCAATTTTAGCAGGTTTTACGACTAAATCTAGTTGTACCAATTCAGGTTTTACCGTGGTCAATCGAATTGCGGTAGAAGAATTAGATGCGTGGTTTCTAGGGGATGCTATAGCTATCAGTCAGGCTTATCCCAAGGTCTCAAAAAACTTTATCCACTAAAAACGTTACCTTGTCCTTTGGAAGCGACAAACCCGGTTAGGGGTGGTCTTTGATTCTTCTACTTGTTTTCGAGCAATCACTCAAAATTGGCGTGACCACTCCTTCGGCCATCGTTCGACCACTACCTTGGTTTGGGTGAAAAATTCCACCGCGTGTTGGCTTTGCCCATGGAGATCGCCATAAAAACTTGCTTTCCATCCACTAAAAGGGAAAAAGGCCATGGGGGCCGCGACGCCGATGTTAATCCCAATATTTCCCGCCTCGGCTTCATAGCGAAATTTTCGAGCAGCAGCTCCAGAATTCGTAAATAAACAAGCCATATTACCCCAGGAGCTTTGATTGACGAGGGCGATCGCCTCCGCCAATGTTTCCGTATGTAGTAACCCCAACACTGGCCCAAAGATTTCTGTAGTGGCGATTTCTCCCTGGAGCGGTATGTTTTGTAGCAGGGTAGGTCGAACAAAGTTGCCGTTTTCGCCACCGGGAATCGTGGGGTTACGACCATCTACCAATAGGGTGCCCCCTTCATCCACCCCTTGTTGGATCAGGGATTGAATGCGATCGCGACTGCCCTGACTAATCACCGCTCCCATTTGCACATCTGGGTCCAAACCATTACCCACAATGCGCTCAGTGGCGGCGGTGGCGATCGCCTCCCGAAAATCATCCTTGACCGCACCGACGGTGATGGCTAAGGATGCTGCCAAACATCGCTGTCCCGCACAGCCAAAGGCGCTATCCGCCACAATCCGCGTCGTCATTTCCAAATCGGCATCCGGCAAGATCACCACCGGATTCTTGGCCCCGCCCTGACACTGCACCCGTTTACCATTTTCAGCCGCCCGACGGTAAATGTATTGGGCCACCGGACTGGAGCCAACAAAACTAATAGCCCGTATCGCCCCATGCTCTAGCATGGCATCCACCACGGCTTTGCTGCCATGCACCAGATTGACCACCCCCGCTGGTAGCCCGGTTTGGGCCACCAAATCCATAATTTTTTCCATGGTTTGGGGCACTTTCTCCGACGGTTTGATGATACACGTATTGCCACAGGCGATCGCATAGGGAAAGAACCAAAAGGGAATCATGGCCGGAAAGTTGAAGGGGGCGATAATCCCCACCACACCCAATGGCTGACGAATCATGATTTCATCGATGCCACGGGCAATATCTTCGGAGTTGAACCCCTGCATTAGGGAGGGAATACCACAGGCCACCTCCACATTTTCAATGGCCCGTTGCAGTTCTCCATCGGATTCCTCCAGGGTTTTGCCGCATTCCTGGGTAATGGTTTGGGCTAAGGCTGACCGATGTTCTTCCAATAGGGTTTTCAGTTTGAACAAATACTGAACTCGCTGGGTCGGTGGCACCCGTCGCCAGTCGGAAAAGGCAGTTTGGGCGGCGATCGCCGCCTGATCCAGTTCATCCGCCAAAGAAAGGGGCACCTCT
>JAYKIC010000475.1:0-10208 GCA_035284985.1 Leptolyngbyaceae cyanobacterium | reverse complement strand
GAGCCAAATACTGGAGAGTGCTGATGAGGAAAATGAGGGCGATCGCCCAACTGGTCAACTCTAGTTGAGATCGTTCTTCTAAAATCTCGATCAGGGAGCGTATTTTAACCAACGCCTTCATCATGTCAGTAGGGCAGCATTTGATGAAGAATTATTTATCACAGTTAATGCTTAGTTGGCTTACGCACATTAATGTTATTGAGAGAATACTTGGGGGCCGCTGCACGGGGTTTGGATTGAGGACTGGAACGACGGGATGTCAGCGATTTTGATCGGGACGCTTGCTTTTTTTTCCGCCAAAACTTGAATGCTTGGGTGGAAGGAATGCCCTCTCGCCCCATCACCTGGCGATGGATTTCTTCAATTTCATCCGGCCATTCTACATCTTTAACGGGACACATTCCGGCTAGGACTGCAATGCGATCGCACGCAATCCGAGCCTGCACATCTGCCGGAGTCGCCTGTTGCCCTTTGAAATCGTATTGCTTGGAGAAGATATGTTCATAGGTATAGGTGCCATCCGCTTGCAAGGTGCTACTCGCCCGCATCAACGTAATCGTGTGGGTCGTCCGAAACGCTCCACCCTCCTTAGACGTAGCCATCGACTCTCCCGTATTATGGGCACTCCCGTAATACATCGTACTGGTAGCATCAACGAAATCCAGGTAAATATGCAGATCCATCAAATCAGTTGTCAAATCCGAGGACTGATTCGGAGAAATAATCCACGTCCGCACAGCGTGAAGGGTATCGCGCCCTTCCACTAACTTTAATAATCCGAAGGGATATTGTTTTTCGCGAACCGAGACAAAAGGTTTAGACGTTTTAGCTTGAGTACTGTCCAATAAACGCTTTACCCATTCCAAGATTGCCTGTAGCAATTGGCCAATGCGCATGACAAAACGTCCTAGTTCAAAAAAATATTACAAGGGTCCATAGCATAATGCCCATCTAGATCAACCTGCGGCCATAGGTGCCTAGATGTCACCTGCCATACCCATTCCAAATCTGTACTCTAGCCTAACTAGAGTATGCCCTAAAGATAGCGTAGATGCTCCAGCACCTTCCCCCAACCCATGGTATGTTGTCATAGTCCTTACATAAACTTAAAAAAGTGAAGTATTGTCCTATGGCATGAGACACTTATCCTGAAGCACGGTAGGGTAGGCACCGCCCTGATTTTTTATGTTAACTCTTGTTACTCATTGCCATAAATGTTTCCTCAATCGCACTTCCTAACTAGCATTAGAATGCACTGGCGCATCGATTCTCGATCATAATCTGTGTCGTCCAACGTTATTCAAGTTGGAGAAATCCAGTTTACAGGGCTTAACCCCTGTGCCCAACCCAGAGCTATCAGAAAAATTAATCTCCTGATAGCTCTGCCAAAGGGAGTGCTACGGTATAAGATGAAAAGCCAGTATTTTTAACACTTACCTGCTTATGAGCCAAGACTTGTTACACTCGCTAGTATGGATGGATTACCGCCTAGCTGTTTTGTTCACAGTCAGCTTGCCCATCGTTTTGCTAGTGTGGGCGTTTTTCCGTAATATGGAGGCGATACAACGACTACTGATTATTTACTGGCGTGTATCTAGTCTTTTGGCAATCACTGTTTATCTAATGATTGGTGGTCTCCGTCTAGGCTTTATCTCTGGCCTTGTGGCTCGTATTCTTATCCCAATTGCTCTATGGCTATGGGTTGATTTGAACGAAGAAATCGATGATGCTGCTTCTACTCCTCTGAAGCTTGCTTTTACTGCATGGCGGTGGGCCGTCAGTGCCTATTGCATTCTGGGTGTCATCGCCACCTTTCCTTTTCTACGGTGTGCTTTTTCAGTGGACTTTTTTAGCCAACCGTATTGCCAAGTGTGGCTGGAAGCCCCGTGGCGATATCGAGATTACTTTCACGCTTCCCTAACACCGGGTTTTTTGGGTTTCTTAGGCGCAATAGGTCTAGTGATCTATGCTTCTTGCCTAGCTTATTTTCTCCTCATTCGTTTTGGAAAGCAGGGACGGTCTGCGATACAGCGTTAGGTTACGTTATCCTTTGTTAGGGTAGGTCTGTATTAGGGTCGGCTCCTCTAGTCGTTAATTACTAATGTCGAATACCTTCGGACTCATGAATGATACAGCAGCAGTAAAATCCAATCTTATGTTGACAAAGACTGATAGTGAAACGGTGGAAAGGGTCTCCGTTGCCTCCATTGGTCATCGTTTGGAACAATACACGATTAAGCACCGGGAAGAGGTGCTATTGGTTACGGCATTTTTTGACGGGCATGAGGATCAGATTGCCATCTTTAGGGGATTTTCTAGCTCTCTTATGCATCCAACCGCCTTTGATCCCGATGTCCCTGTGTTGCCTGCCCATGCTGATATTCAGTCGGTTGATCGGTTAGAAGGTCCATACAATCCTCATTGTCCCAGGATAATTGAGCGAGGATTGTCGTTGGAACAAATGGAAGCACTTCTCAATCAGGCTGGGCTGTGAAAGCTCCGAAAAGTCTAGAGTTGAAAAATTAAGAAATAGGATTGCCTTTGACTTTGCTCCGTATCCGGATTAGTGCAAAACCCATCGAATATAGGTTTAGAGGACAAAGCCTCAGATTCAATGGATGTGATGTCGAAGGCAACCCTAGGCAGATGCGAACTTGAGTTAGTGTCAGAAAGGATAATGGGATTTAGTTTAGCTGGTATCTCATAACCTGAAAGCAAGATAGCCTAGCCAGAAGACCTGAATTGCCTTCGACCCATCTTCATCTCTAACTTTAGTTTCTAACTTAAGATTTGAAGGATATCGTTACCTTACTGAATTTGACGATACCCTAGGAGTTCGATAGTTTACCCGCAGTAGATGCGTCACAAGCGGTAAATGCAGCACGATTCATTTATATACCATATAAGGATACTCCTTTTTTGATAATCTTGCAGTAAAGTTTGCAAATTATCAACGGAACGGCTTAAGGGAAATTCTGTGCTATGGGGGATAAAAATGTGAGCCGAATGGTGTTTTGTGACTTTGACGGCACGATTACGGCACAGGAAACCTTTGTGGCTATGTTGAGGCATTTTGTGCCCGATCGGGCCGCTGTAATTTTGCCCCAGATCTATCATCAAGCAATAACCTTAAAACAGGGAGTGCGGTTACTTTTGGAGGATTTGCCTGCGTCTGTCTATGGGGATATTGTTGAATTTACTCGACCTCAGCCCATTCGACCTGGATTTGGCTCTTTTCTGAGTTTTTTAGAGGCACATCAAACGCCGTTTGTGGTGGTTTCTGGGGGGTTACAAGGTATGGTGGAGGCGGTGTTGGAGCCGTTTCTCCCACAGGTTAAGGGGATTCATGCGATCGCCGTAGACACTGCCGGACCTCGGCTGGGGTTGCGATCGCCCTACGAAGGGGACACGGAAATGGTGGCCAAAGCCGATATCCTGGCCCATTACCAGAATACCTACGGGGTTGAGGAAACCATTGCCATCGGTGATGGGATTACGGATTGGAACATGGCCCTAGCGGCATCCCTGGTCTTTGCGCGACCACCGCTGACCGACTTTATGGAAAAACAGGGCAAGGCTTATATTGCCTGGGATACATTCACTGATATTCAAGCTTATTTGACTCAATATTTTGCAACTTAGGGAAATACTACAGCCGGAATCAATAGGATTTTGTCAGAGGTTTATTGGTGCCGACGTATCAGCCCCTGATCTGTTGACCTAATTCAAGTCATGGTCATTCTGGGAGTAGAAGCGACGGATAGAGTGGTCGGGTAGCATGGGGGTATCGGGTTCTGGCTCAGGGTCAATGTAGATGGCTACCTTGACCGGGCCGTAGCGGGTGCGAATCATGGCTTCGATCCGCTGGGCGATGATCCGGGCAATACCCATAAACTCCGGGTGGACTCCTAGGTGCATTTCGATGAAAACACGACGACCGACGAGACCACGGGATTGTACTTTGTAGCAATGACTGACCCCTTCCACCTGCTTTGCCATCTGGGCTAGCACTTCGGGGGCGATCGCCACCTGCTCGACCATAAATGGTAATTGCCAATTGATTAGTTGCCAGCTACTTCCCACCAAGGTCAGCACTAATAAAATCGTCATCATTGGGTCCAACCAGGCATAGCCGAGCCGTACACCAATTAGGCCCAGCAAGATCAGCAACGTCAACCAGCCATCCCGCAGGGTGTGTTGGGCATTAAATCGTAATATTGCAAGTTCCGGCGCTTGACCACGATGGCGTTTGAATAGGGCTAACGCAAAGGTGGCGATCGTCAGTAGTCCCAGCAGTTGGAGAACCTGGGCTGTCACCGCTAAATCCTGATCGCCCAAGGTTTCCAGGGCTTGCCCTGCCATTAACAACAAGGCAAAACTAGCAAAGCCCAGGAAGGCCACCATGGTTAGCAAGCCGATCATTTCCCGTTTGCCATGGCTCCAAACCTGGTACCAGCCGAGGCGATCGTTGGTGGATAGGGCCAAAAAACTAAGGAGGGTGCTGAGACTATCCAATAGGGTGTGGAGGGATTCGGCCAAAATGGCGAGGGATAAGGTGCGCCAACCCAACCACAGTTTGACCACTAACATGACCAAGGTCATCCAGAGAGAGGCGAGTAAAACCTGATAGGTAAAACGGTGATGGCGAGCGGTGTCTGCTGTCGCTGGATGGGTCATGCTAGCCATAAAATAAAATTCAGACAACGATCCCTAGAATCAAAGACAACCTACCCCTGAAAATTGGTTCCCCTCATTTTTACACAACCGATGAGAGATACCACTGTCGGTCTAGTTTCGGTAATAAAACATTATGCTCGATGTAAAGAAAGGATCATGAAATAAAACCAGAAGTTTTTGGGCGGGGGCGCTTCCCTTCCCACTACCACCCAAATTCTCCAGAGGGTTTAAGTTGCCCGTCCTAAGGCTTAGGCGGTTGGGTTGGCATCAAGGTTCCAGCTTTGACGGTGAGGATTTGGGCCGCCTTGACCCACTGGGCATCAAATGCTCCCAAGTGGGTGGCGGTAATCAGAGTTTGAAACCGATCCTGGATAGTTTCGAGCAATTGGTTTTGGCGCTTCAGGTCCAATTCGGCGAGGACATCATCCAAGAGCAGCAAGGGAGGTTCCCCAATCACGGTTTCAATTAGGGTGAGTTCCGCTAATTTAAGTGCTAGGACCAGGGTGCGTTGTTGCCCTTGAGACCCATACTGACGGGCAGGGGTTTGGTCAATTAAAAAGTCGATTTCGTCCCGGTGTGGCCCCACAAGGGATGTTCCTTGATGGTGCTCGGCGATCGCCCGTTCTTGAATTTGGGCTAAAAATGTTTGCTGGATGGCTCCGGCATCATCCTGGGCCATGGGTTCCCCAGAGACATTGGGCGCATATTGCAATACTAATGTTTCCTGTTGTCCACTGATATTGTGGTGCCATTCTTGGGCGATGGGGGCCAGTCGAGCGATCGCCCTTGCCCGTCGGCGAATGACGCGGGTGCCAGCGGTGGCTAATTGGGTATCCCACAAAGCTAGTTGGGTTGGATCAATGGGCGCAATCGTGTCGGGATGATTGAGGTGCGATCGCCGCTGTTTCAGTAGAGCATTACGCTGTTTGAGCACCGTGTCATACTGCTGCAAAATGTGGGCATAGACGGGTTCCAGTTGTACGAGCAAGACATCCAGCCAACGCCGCCGTTCCCCCGGTCCTCCTCGCACCAGGTCTAGGTCCAAGCTGGAAAACTGAACGGCATTGATCACGCCCAGAAAATCCAACTGCCGCTTTTGGGTTTCCCCATTGATGGCCACCGTGCGACGACCACTGTTGCGGAGGGTCATCCCCAGTTTAGTTTCTCCACTGAGGCGTTGCAAGCTGGCAGTGATGATGCTTTCAGGGTGATCGGTTTGCACCAAATCCCGATCCCGTCCACCTCGATGGGACCGCAGGGTGGCCATCAACTCTACCGCCTCCAGTACATTAGATTTACCCTGGGCATTGTCCCCCACCAAAATGGTTTTCGGCGCGGTGAACATGACCGCTTGATCGCCGTAGTTTCTGAAGTGGCGGAGGTGCAAATGTTCAAGAAACATGGGGGAGATATCCCTACCAGAGTCGATCGCCTTCAGAGTGTAGGGTATTTTCTTCCGCTTGGGTAGGGCGATCGCGTCGTCAACGTTAGGAAATATCTAAGTCGGATCGGATAACCCGGCTTTAGCCAGGGTTATGGCCCCGTACACGGACATCTGATGCTGACGGCAGAGTTGGGCGATCGCGTTCAGCGTAGACCCAGTGGTGTAAATATCATCTAACAACAAAATTGATGGTTTTGCCTGTTTGCCAGAGGGCCGAAAACGGGGATGGAGTTGGAACTTCCCCTTCACATTTTGTTGCCGTTCGGCTAGGGATAGCCCGAACATCGGCACCGTGTCTTCCGTCCGAATCACCCGATGCAAATCCAAGGGCAGACGGGTGTATTGACAAAAGGATGCGGCTAATAATTCTGCTTGGTCGTAACCCCGGCGTTTTTTCTTGGCGGCATTGGCGGCAACGGGCACGACGATGAGCGATCGCCCCGAACGCTGGGCCATGGGTGAGGCTAACCATTGCTGTCCCATCCAGGCCCCTAAAAACCGGGCCAGTTGGGGTTGGTTCTCATATTTGAGGGCCGCGATCGCCCGTCGTAGGGCACCGACATACCGTCCCCAGGCAAATAGTGGTAGCGCATCCTGCCAAAACTGGGTCGGGTCCGCTAGGGCACACGTTTGCAATTGGGTTTGGCAGTGGGAACAGAGCATGGAGGCAGTGGGGCGATCGCACATCCCACAGCCATCAGCGGAAAAGGCATCTAGAATGGTTGCCCACTGCTGTTTTAAGTTAATCATCTAGCTTGTTTACACCCCGCTTGTTTACACCCCAAGATTTTGAAATCCAACCCTACATCAACCCTCTATGGCTCCTATGGCCCCTCTAGAGTCCTCCGAAAATTGGGGTGGAGTACCCGCGCAGCCGGGTACTCCACCCCAATTTTCGGACAGGTCTTATGGTTGTAGATTAGCCACTTATCTATACAATTAAGTCCGTAAAGTTATGGAATTTATGGGGAGCATGGTTCTCGGTTTTCACCTACTGCTTAACAGGGACTTAGCATAAAATAGTGGTCCATGGGGAGGTGGAATTTATCTAGGTTGATCTAACTCAATGGGTTCTTTAAAGAACAAGGATTCAAGAAGTTTTTGATAAGGGGGCTACCCGTAGAAAAAATACCAGAGTAGATTAGAAGAAGGATATACCGTCTCTCCGCTGGTGCTTGACGTTGAGGCTAGTTCCTCTTGAATGAGCCTCATCAATGAGTTTGTCAATCCCGACTCCGAGAAAATTCGGAGTTGGGGCGGGGATAAACCTCCAGCATGGTAAAAACCTGTTTGCCAGTTCGGTGGTATTTGATAGCAATTAAATTGCTGAAATATTAAACTAGATGGTGAGTTTTACCTGTTTGGTCGCGATTTTGAGTCATTGATGATAAGATAAACGGATTTAAGACAGGTTCTAAGTAACGATGTCTGTCAGGGGTGGATGCAGATGAAGTATGGACTGAGAGGAGGAAAATCCTATGACGTTCCCATTGCCCACAGGTTATGATCCCCCGATTGTAGTCCTTTCCATCCTTATTGCCGGTCTGGCCTCCTATGCCACTCTGGATCTGGTTCACCATGTGAATGTGACGCGGGGGTACGCCCGGTTCGGGTGGCTGGTGAGTGGGGCGATCGCCATGGGCATAGGCATTTGGGCCATGCACTTCATCGGGATGTTGGCCTTTCGGTTGCCCATCCCTGTCACCTATTCTGTGCAGCGGGTCATGGTGTCGGTGGTACCAGGGATCATCGCATCGGGGCTAGCATTATTTCTGGTCAGGCAAAAAATGGTCAGGTGGCGGCAACTGCTGGGGGCTAGCCTTTGCTTGGGGACAGGCATTACCTCCATGCATTACCTGGGGATGATGGCCATGCAAATGGCTGCCATCATGCAATACAACTGGTTTATGGTGGCAGGTTCAGCGGGGATGGCGATCGCCGTGTCCGCCGTGGGCCTATCTTTGGCTATTCATTTTCGAGAAACGAGGACCAATCCCCCCGTCTGGCAAAAGTTACTCGCTGCCGCTGTTATGGGAGCCGCCATTCCCACCATGCACTACACCGGGATGGCCGCAGCCCAATTTACTGTCGTCAATGACCTCCCGCCCCCGTCGGTGCTTCACCCCCCCGCCAACTTTGCGATCCTTAGTGCGGTCGTCAGCCTTGGCAGCAGCATGATCCTGGGCTTCACCTTGCTGGCCGTGTTTGTGGATCGGCGAATGTCGGCCCAAGCTACCTATACCCAGGCGGTGCAAGTCAGTCACGCCTATCTCCAGTCCATCCTGCGAGGGGTGCAAGTTGGGGTGGTGGTGATTGATGCTGAGTCCAACCTCCAAATGTCCAATCAAGCCATTTTGGCCTTGCTTCATCTGGATAGCCAGATAGAGCTACAAAATCTGTGGCATCAAGTTCAGCAGCAACTCCAGCCCACCGATTCCGGTTTGAGCTGGCTAGGGGAACCCCCAGAAAATTGTGATCCCAAGTGGCGATCGCTGTGGCCCCTGTTGGGGGCGATCGCCACCCATCAATCTGTGCAAAATGCCGTAGTGCCCCTTTACCCCACCCCAAACACCACCACCTATCTGTTAATCAATGCCGTTCAATCCTCCTTCGCCCCACTGCCTCAGTTCAATCCCCAGACTGTTTGTACCTTTAATGACATCAGTGAACTGAAGCAAACTGAAACCTTACTCAAACAATCAACCGTCAAGTTCCAAGCCTTAGCCCAACAGGAAGAGATCCTGAATCGCCTGTCTACCCAAATTCGTCAATCCCTTGACTTACAGACCACGCTCCAAACCGCCGTCAGTGAAATCCGGCGGGCCTTTGAGAGCGATCGCGCCTTAATCTATCAATTTGATCCGGATCGGGGTGGTCAAGTTATCCTAGAAGACCGGGTCGCCAACTGTTCCTCAGCTCTTGGGATTGGCAAAGATGATTGTTTTCCCAGTCAATGCCTGGAGCGTTATAAAGATGGGAATGTCAAAGCCGTGAATAATGTGGTCGAGGCCGGATTCCACCTGTCACATCTCCAGTTTTTGCAATCCCTACAAATTCAAGCCAACCTGATTGCTCCAATCATCCAATCGAAGCGATTGTGGGGGTTGCTCATTGTGCATCAATGTGACCAGCCAAGGGTTTGGAAATCAGCGGAAAAAAACCTGTTGAGCCGTTTGGGTACCCAAATTGGCATAGCGATTCGGCAAGCTGAGCTATACGCCAACGCCGAACAAAACGCCCAACAAGCCCAAGCCCAAGCCCAATCTTTGCAAGAATCCGAAACCAAGCTTAAACAGAAAACCCAAGCCCTTGAAGATACGCTGAAAGAACTACAAGAGTTGCAACTGCAATTAGTTCACAATGAAAAAATGTCAGCCTTGGGACAACTGGTTGCGGGGGTAGCCCACGAAATCAATAATCCCCTCAGCTTTATTCGCGGCAACTTAGACTATGCCCAAACTTCTACTAAGGATTTATTGAATCTTGTGCAGGCTTATCAACGCTGCTACCCTGACCCTCCTTTGGTTATTCAAGACCACCACGACTGTATTGATCTTCCCTTTTTACAAGAGGATTTGCCCAAAAGCTTACAGTCTATGCGGGTGGGAGCAGAACGAATTCGGCAAATTGTTCAGTCATTGCACATTTTTTCCCGCACCGATCAGGCAGAGATCAAGGCTGTAGATATTCATGAAGGCATCGATAGTAGCCTAATGATTCTGCAACATCGGCTCAAGGGCGTAGCGAATTTGTCCGAGGTTGAGGTGATCCGGGACTATGGGGAATTGCCGTTGGTGGAGTGTTATCCCGGTCCCCTGAACCAGGTATTCATGAATATTTTAGTTAATGCCTTGGATGCCCTCGACGAACAGCAAGAAATGACTCCGGCGCTGCGAGCCGATCAGGCTGAGACTCGCCAAATTATTATCCGTACCTCCTTGTTAACCCATTCCCCTGGTGTTCAGCAGGGGCAATGGGTGGAAGTTGCGATCGCCGACAACGGTCCCGGCATTCCATCCCACCTTCAGCAACGCATTTTTGATCCCTTTTTCACCACCAAACCCGTCGGCAAAGGCACAGGATTAGG
>JAYKIC010000474.1:0-12963 GCA_035284985.1 Leptolyngbyaceae cyanobacterium | reverse complement strand
AGAATACACTAGACCTATTCCCACTCAATTGTCCCCGGTGGCTTGGAGGTAACATCATACACCACTCGGTTAACCCCTTCCACCTCATTTACAATGCGATTAGAGATTGTTTCTAACAAATCGTAGGGTGCCCGTGACCAATCGGCGGTCATGCCATCTTCACTGGACACAAACCGGAGCACCACAGGATAGGCATAGGTCCGCTTATCTCCCATCACACCGACGCTTCGCACTGGGAGGAGAACCGCAAACGCTTGCCAAAAATCGTGATACATTCCTTGA
The DNA here is from genome assembly GCA_035284985.1 of Leptolyngbyaceae cyanobacterium. Taxonomy (GTDB): domain Bacteria; phylum Cyanobacteriota; class Cyanobacteriia; order CAKZMO01; family CAKZMO01; genus JAAHGY01. The sequence continues at coordinate 12,681 of JAYKIC010000474.1, read as the reverse complement.
CGGGCAATTTCATCGCGCACGATAAAGTCAGCATCTCGTAGGATATTGAGTTTATCCGCGCTGACTTCTCCCAAAATCCGAATCGCTAGACCGGGACCAGGAAACGGATGGCGACGGACAATTTCTTCCGGCAAACCGATGGTTCGCCCTACATTACGAACTTCATCTTTAAACAGTTTACGCAGGGGTTCAATCAGTTTAAATTGCAGGTTTTTAGGCAAGCCACCAACGTTATGGTGACTCTTGATTTTCACCGCCACCCGCTCCCCTGTTTTCGGGTCCACATTGGTGTCGGCTGATTCAATTACGTCAGGATAAAGGGTACCTTGAGCCAGATAGTCAAACGGTCCCAAACGCTTGGACTCTTCTTCAAATACCCGGATAAATTCATGGCCGATGCGTTTGCGCTTCACCTCTGGATCAGTTACCCCTTCTACCTGGGCCAAAAATCGCTCCCTGGCGTTGATATAAACCACGGGAATGTGAAATTTTTGGGCAAAGAGTTCAATTAGGCGTTCCGGTTCATACTTACGCATGAAGCCTTGATCAATAAACATACAGGTTAGCTGATCGCCAATGGCCCGATGCAGCAGGAATGCGAGGGTAGAGGAGTCAACCCCACCCGATAGGGCCAGCAATACCCGTTTGTCACCGACTTTAGCCCGAATTTCCCGAATGGATTCTTCCACAAAGGCTTCCGTGGTCCAGGTGGGTTCGCACTGGCAAATGTGATAGACAAAGTTGCAGATTAATGCTTGCCCCCCAATGGAATGAACCACTTCGGGATGAAATTGAACCCCGTAGAGGTTTTGGACGTGGTTGGCGATCGCTGCACACCGGGTATTATCCGTATGGGCCAGAATCTCAAATCCATCCGGTAACTGGGTCACGGAATCCCCATGGCTCATCCACATGGTGGAGCCTTGGTCCACATTGGTCAGGAGATCCGTCGGATCATCAATATGTAAGGCGGCTTTGCCATACTCGGCCCGCTCAGCCCGCTGCACAGCTCCACCCAACTGCTGCACCATCAATTGCATCCCATAACACACGCCGAGAATGGGAATCCCTAATTGCCAAATGCCAGGATCACAGTGGGGCGCATAGGCATCATAAACTGAATTAGGACCACCAGAGAGAATAATCCCCTTAGGATTAAGTTGTTGAATATCTTCGATGGAAGTGCGGTAAGACAGGACTTCAGAATAAACTTCGGTTTCACGAATGCGACGGGCAATCAGTTCGGAATACTGAGACCCAAAATCTAAAATCACAATCATTTGACGATTGATCGGAGTAGTTGGTGTATCGACAGCGTGGTGATCAATTTGTTGTAGAGTCACAGTCTATGTCCCTGGCTAAGTAATGAAGTGAACAATAAAGGTTTTGATTGCGGTAGTCTGGAATTAAATGAAATGGACTAACATTGGCCAATGATTACGCCCTTATCTAAGGTTGGAGACCATTTAAGGTTCGAGACCCAAGTTGTGATGTAATGTAGCCAATGAGTCAGCGTTAGCATTCAATTAATTTGGCCCCACATCTATCAATGAACTTGCTATAATCCCAAATTCTACGTAAGGAATACAGGTTTACCACGGGAATGCAACTATTATTTTAGATGCAATGTTAATGCTAGATGCAGTTGCAGCAAAGGGATCATTAACTCTCCAGCGTTCAATGCCTATTCTTCTAAAATATAATGAAATGCGATATCGCCGCGAGGAAGGACGCTGATCCGGGTTTCTTGAAGGTTGGGGGCGATCGCAGCCCCATCACCCACCTAATACCCATTGATCACAACTAGTGATCTGAAGTCAGATCATAAAAGGATGTCAGAATTCTAGCCGGATTTGGACATCTTGACAAATCTTGATAGCCGTGTGATTGCGACGGGCCACAGTTTTCCTTCAACCCACCCATACTTGACTTCAGCTCAAAACACTGGAAGTGAAACCATCCCCATACAAGCTCCTAGTTCTGGCCTCCTATCAGCCCAATTTCCAACCAAGAGTGGCACAATAAACGGGAACTCCCTCGTTGATCAATGCCAATTGTAGCTATGGTTTCTTCCCATAATCCGCTCCTGTCCCTTAACTATGTTCCCGCGTTTGCCTCCTTAGGGGAGGATTACTTTGACCCAGTTGCGGCGGCTGAGTTTCCAGTTCATCATTTGCGGTTTCGGAACGACACCATTCTGCCACTGATAGGGCTTAATCCTGGGGATGTAACGGATGATATGTGGCTAGAGGCATTTGGCCAGTTTCAAGGGCGATCGCCCTTCCTCGCCATGCGCTACCACGGCTACCAATTTGGCGAATATAACCCACACCTAGGGGATGGGAGAGGATTCCTGTATGGTCAAGTGTATGGTAAAGATGGGCGACTCTACGACTTTGGCACCAAAGGATCGGGGACGACTCCCTATTCCAGGGGAGGAGATGGTCGGCTCACCCTCAAGGGTGGGGTGCGTGAGGTCATTGCTGCCGAAGCCCTACAGGTCCATGGCGTTAACACATCCCGCTGCCTGAGTTTAGTGGAAACGGGAGAACCCCTTTGGCGTGGGGATGAACCATCCCCCACCCGTTCCTCCGTGATGGTGCGCTTCAGCCATTCCCACATTCGCTTTGGCACCTTTGAGCGATTGCACTACCTGCAACGTCCAGATTTGGTTAAACCCCTATTGGACCATGTCATCCAGTATTACTATCCCCATTTGCAAGAGGAAGCAGTGGGCGATCGCTATCCCAAATTTTTCGCCGAACTGGTGCAGCGGGTGGCCAACCTCGTCGCCCAGTGGATGGCCGCCGGGTTCTGCCAAGCCGTACTCAATACGGACAATATGTCTATCACGGGGGAAAGTTTTGATTATGGTCCCTACGCCTTTATCGAAACCTTTGATCCCCGATTTACCGCCGCCTATTTTGACTACAGTGGTCGCTATTGCTATGGCAATCAACCCCGTGCTTGTCGGTGGAATCTAGAACTGCTCCAGTATCCCTTAAAAATGGTGATGGAGCTAGCGGACCTAGAAGCGGGGCTAGCGACTTACGACTCAACCTACCATCAAGCCTATAGTCAACGGATGCTGAATCGCTTAGGATTCAGAACCCTCCCCCCAGATTTGACGGAAGACTTAGTGCAAACCACCATCCGCCTGCTCCATGACTTGGATATCGGCTATCATCAATTTTTTCAATCACTCCGTCACCAATGTACCCCTTCCTGGCAACAGCACGCCGCAACGATTCTGCCGGATGTCTTGCAGGGTAAACGTGATGACACCCAGGGATTAATTGACCAATGGCGATCGCTTTATCACCAAGCACTCAACCACCATGCGCCTGAGCAAATGGGGACCATCACCGAACGACTAGCCCAACACAACCCTAACATCGTACCCATCCGAGCAGAAATCGAAGCCATTTGGGAACCAATCGTCATCGACAACAACTGGCAACCCTTCAACAACCTCATTCAGCAGATCCAAACCTCCGTACAGCTACCGAACTAAAGGCTAAACTCTATGAAGTTCGGATGAAGTCAACCCAGGATTTTCCAATCTTGACCTTATCGCCATCAAGATTGTGTAAAACTTGGCAAAATTGATAAATTTTTAACATTTGTGCTAGTAGAACTGAGCCATGCTGTACAACATCTGAATCGGTGACATAAATCTGTAAATCCAACGAGTTTTTAATTCTAATTAGCTCTATGGATTTATGCTCTGTTCAGGATGATTTCTGCCAATAGTTACGGGCAGAAATATAGGTTCTATATTTTGAGCCGTGCATGGAAGCCTGCTGGGAAATCGGCTGACTTTTAGCATCACTTGTTAGCCCCGACACTGAAAATTCAGCAGCGCGGGTGCCTGAAAAATGTTGTTCAGACGGATTATGGGTTAAGTTTCGTAATAATTCCCACCAAGACATAGATTCAGCCTCCCTCTTTAAGCCAACCAACAAATAACCAGAATTGCCCCAACTCAGTATTACCCTGGGTTGAGACTGTATTCTAACGAGAACATCCCACTAGACATACCGAAAAATCACTGAAAGTAGCTTTGCGGGGGTCGTACATCTACTTCAAGTGTGCGAGACGCATAAAGCAGGTACGCCATAAAACCAGATCCTTCAGTATAAAAGTACTAAAATCGCTATAGGGTAGTGCTTTTTCCGGGCTTTTTTTATGGTACAGGATACTGGGTAAAGTTACATAAGCATCAGGCGACAAACGGCACCTAAGCCCGTATCCCCGAATTCGCCGTAGGGTATTCACGGGGCATTTAGGCCAAAGCTAAATTTAGTCTACATATTTTTGGGGAGAGAATGGTCAGACAGCAGCAACAATACGTTACGTATTCGTGTCCTCTTCCCGTAGCTGCGGCAACTTTTCAAGGGGGTGAGTTATGTTTGATAGAGCCATATACGATGGCGAATTACTGTTTAATCGCTCACACATATCACCCTAAATCATGAAACGGTTATTCTGGTTTGCACTTTTTTTGGCCGCGATCCTTTGGGCTATTGGCTCCTATCCTGGATTATCGAACGAGGGCGAGTTTGATTCGATTATCCTCAACTTTAAGGACGACGTGGATGTGGCTCAAATTGAGCAGCAGGTCGCGTCCCTATCTGGCTTTTCGCCCCAATTAAATAGTAGTTTTTCAGACATCAATCATGTGTATGTGTTGGAGGGCGATCGCCAACTGATCAAGCAGTTGAAGCAGTCAGACCTGAAACAATACACTCAGGCAATCGAGCCTAACTATATTTATCAGGCTTTAGAAGTACCCAACGACCCAGATTATGCCAAACAATGGAATTTGAAAGCCATCAATATGGAACAGGCGTGGTCCCGCAGCAAGGGCGAAGGGGTAACGGTTGCCGTGATTGACACTGGGGTGAGTCCAGTGAAGGATTTAGCCGATACGGCCTTTGTGCCCGGTTATGATTTTGTCAACGATAAAGAGGATGCCGCTGACGACAACGGTCATGGTACCCATGTGGCGGGCACAGTCGCCCAATCCACCAACAATAACTACGGCGTGGCGGGGGTGGCCTACAAAGCCAAGTTAATGCCGTTGAAGGTGTTGAGTGCGTTTGGGGGCGGTACGGTGTCGGATATTGCCGATGCGATTCGGTTTGCAGCGGATCAGGGTGCTGATGTGATCAATATGAGTTTGGGGGGCGGTGGCCGGAGTCAAGTGATGGAGGAGGCGATCGCCTATGCCCACGACAAAGGCGTAGTGATTGTGGCCGCCGCTGGCAACGAAAATCGCAACTCCGCCTCCTTCCCTGCCCGCTACGATCATGTCATTGCCGTATCCGCTCTCGACTCGGATGGCGCACGGGCACCCTACTCCAACTTTGGCGCTGGGGTTAACATTTCCGCTCCCGGTGGTTCAACCCAGTCGGGCAATGGCCAAGGTATTTTGCAAGAAACCGTTGATCCCCGCACCGGTGACGGCGTTTTCCGGGCGCTACAAGGCACGAGTATGGCGTCCCCCCACGTTGCCGGAGTGGCGGCGTTAATCCGAGCATCGGGAGTCAGCGATCCCGATCGGGTCGCTCAGATTTTGTACGAATCTGCCCATGGCATTGAACATGATGAACTCAACCAGTTTGGCGCTGGATATCTAGATGCAGAAGCCGCCGTGAAGTTAGCCCAGCGAGGCCAGTGGCCCTTCCACCTGTTCTTTCGCTGGCTGTGGCAAACGGCCTTCTTCAAGTTGCGGCTATGGTTTGATGCCTCAGCTGTCCCCGTCATCCCCAAGCTACTGATGATTGGTGTCGCCTATAGTCTTGCGGTTTTGGTGGGATCTTATTTGCCCAATCCCTGGCCGGGACTGTTTCACGGTGGTTTAATTCTCGGCAGTGCTGGGTTATTCCTGCTACGGGGGCTATACATTTTTGATTTGCCCCAATGGCCCCTGCGGCTATTAGGGAGTTCCATCCCAGAGTGGGGCACAGCGGCTCAGGCCAACCCGGTCCTGAACCCGATCACCGCCAGTGTTTTGGCCCCGCTGCTATTGCTGGCCTTCTTACTGTCCCATCCGTCACTCAAGTGGTATGCCATCGGCTCTGCCCTGGGGGTGGGGGCCTGTTTGACCGTGAGCGCTGTCCTTGACCCCGAATGCTTGTGGATCGGGTCTGGCACTTGGGCACGAGTCTACTTACTGGTCAATGCGGCGTTGTCCGTATTGCTGGCCTATTTATCCTTGCAATCGGAGGCAAACCAGGCATGACAAACCCATCTTCTGATCAGGAAGAAACGATGACCTTGGAAGGGGTGGTGGAGCGATCGCCCCTCGGCATGGGCACTTGGTCCATTGTTTGCCCAGAGCAAACCGTGGAAATTTTCCAGGCCCAGCCAGAAGACATTCTGCAAGAGGGGCTACGGGTGCGAGTCACGGGCAAAACTCGTCCCGATGTGATGACCCTCGCCATGATTGGCCCTGTATTTGAGGTGGATCATTTTCAAATTCTGGAGTAGGGGCGATCGCTGGCTCCTAACCAGAGACTGGGAGCCAGACCTAACTCCATCACTTTTCTGCCAACACATCCGTCACCGTAAAGTCGGGGGAAGCTAACACCAGCACAATGGTCGGTAAATCCATCGTCCGTTCTTGCAGGGCCGCGTAGTAATCACTGTAGGCATCCATCGGAGTCGCCATCCCCAGAAAAATCAGATCGGCATCTTGGGACGACTTGTGCAGGATGTCATAAAAGTTTTGGCCCACAAGGACTTGGGCGACTGTCATGATCCGAAATTGTTGAATCAGGCGATCCAGGTTGGTTCGAGCGGCATCGGCGGCTTGATCATTGTTGACCATTAACTTGAGATGGATATCAGCCTTGCGCCAGGTGATGTTACTGCGAAGTAAATCCGCTAGGAGTAACATGAGGCCGCCATTGTCTTGCCGTCCCCCCCACCAAACATCAATGCGCTGCCGTTGGCCAAAGTTGCGATCGCTATTCTCCCGCAACACCACCACATTCCGCCTAGCTTGATGCAATTGGGCAATCAACTGGCAATAGTCTTCCCGACGGGTTGGGGCTTCACTATCCCCCAATAAAATGGTGTTGGGCACCAAGGGGCCGATACCATAGGTTTCCACTAACTGCATCGCCCCTTCAAAGGGGTCTGAGGCCGTCACCACCCGCACTAACGCCTGTACCCCTCGTCGATCGAGGTAGTCTCGAATCGTTTGTTCCAGATTCGTTTGTTGCCCCACATCCCGTGAGCCGCTGGGTAACACACTAGAAACTGTCACCAACCCTCGGCGGTGGGTCAAAGCATTGGCCAACTCCACCAACGACCAGCGTTTCGCTGGGGAACCGGATAAGGTGAGGATATGAGGTCGCCAATTTTTGGCATCTTCCGTGGTCACACTCAGTTGCAAAATTCCCATCCGCATCAAGGCCATCCAGATCCCCCGACGGGCATCGCCCCAAGTGGCCCGTAATTCTCGCTGCTGGAGCCAGAGGAAAATCCCCAACACAATTACCGCAGCCACCACCGTCGCTAGGGCATCAATTAAAAACATGACGGCAATACACCCGATTGCCCCGACCAAGGAAAAGGCCCAATGCACCCGAAAGGAGGGACGGAAGGAGGGGCTTTGCAAGGCATCTTCAATGAAGGCCGAGACATTCAACACCAAATAGGTGGTAAGAAAAAACATGGTGAGGACCGGGGCGATGATGTTAAGGTCGCCAATGCAAACCGCACTGATAGCCACAACCAACGTCACCATCGTGCCGATACGGGGTTCATCGTCAGGGCCGCTGCCCGTCCCCACAAAGCTCATCCATCGGGGCAATACCCCATCCCGCGCTAACGCCTGCAAGACACGGGGTGCGCCCATAATACTACCAATGGCACTAGACAAGGTTGCCCCCCACACCCCTAACAAAATAGCTGGCCCCCAAACGGCTATCCGCTGCATCACCAGAGGTTCTGCTAGCAACGTAGCTGCATCGGCCCGTGTGGCTAGCAAAATGGGCAATATCATATAAATGATGTAACCTGTGGCCACTGCCGCCAAGGTTCCGGAGGGAATTGAGCGGGTCGGAGATTTCAAATCCCCGGACATATTCACTCCGGCCATAATCCCCGTAACCGCAGGGAAAAATACGGCAAATACGCCCCAAAAGGGTTCCGTGGCTTCTTCAGGTCGCAGCCACAATATTTCGGTACTACTTTCCAGGGGCTGGCCGAAGCCAAAGGAAACTAGGGAAAGGGCGATCGCCACCATAATGATGTACTGGGTCCGAATGGCTAAACTGGCGGAGGTAATGGCCAAAATCGCCACAAAGACAGTGGTGACCAAGGCGACGTAGATCTGATTCCAGCCCGTCACAGCCACCACCCCTTCCGCAAAGCCCAAGGTGTACAACGCCACGGACAAGGCTTGGGCAAAGTAAAGGGGTATGCCCACCGCTCCTCCCGTTTCAATGCCCAAGGAACGGCTAATCATGTAGTACGCCCCGCCAACCCGGACGACCCGATCGGTGGCGATCGCACACACCGATAAAGATGTCAGGAAGGTAATCGCTGTAGACAACGTAACAATGGCCAACGTGCCCAAAAGCCCCACATTGCCGACTACCCAGCCAAAGCGGAGGTACATGATTACCCCCAAAATGGTAAGAATCGAGGGAGTATACACTCCGCCAAACGTTCCCAAGCCTTGCGGTTCTTCCGTATCCCCTGATGAGACAGTGGGCTGCGATGACTGCTTAAACCAGGATTTCATGATTGACGCTAGCTACAGAACAATGTCGAACCACGCTAATTCTGGCACATTCTATGGAAATCCTAACAACTCAGTATCCTAAGACCCACGACCACATCCTAGCTCTCACCGAGCCATAGGGGAACATCAACCGTTTCAACAGACAAGAAAGTTAGCCGAGATGTTCCACAGCACGGTGATTAATCTGAGAGATTATCACCGTAAATATCCGTAGAGAGAAATAAAAAGAGAACCCAGACTAGGTTGCCTGATCACGGATCATTCAACTCAAAACTTCAGCTCAAAACTTCAGCCCAAAAACAAAGGGAGATAAACATTAGCATCCTGATGGAAAACAAGAGTGAGCGTATCAAGAAGTAAGACTCATTATCTCCTAAAGAATCTCTATGATACAACATCTGTCTGCTTGGCTGATTGTCGGCGCTTCTCTGTTTGGTCTATCGCCATTTCAAAGTCAGGCACATTGGCAACAGCATGACTTCTCAATGTTTAACGAATTTTCCTTTAAGAAGGATTTAGCGTTTGCTCAGACTACTTCAGATAATACAGCTCCCCATAGGGGCAGTGGACGGTGTTAAAGTGAATGTTAAAGGCTTAGTGTTAGAGGCTTAGTGTTAGAGGCTTAGTGTTAGCATAACCGTTTAAAGATTGAGCTTGCCTGTATTGAGCTTGCCTAATTTGCTTTGGTCAACGAAATCCGGGGATCAACGAAATTAAGCAATAAATCAGCAAGGAAGTTTCCAAGGATTAACATAACAGCCCCCATCATCAAACTAGCCATTACCAAATACAAATCTTGGGATTGAAATGCTTCTAAAACCAGTAGCCCTAAACCGGGCCAACTAAACAATTTTTCGGTAATAAATGCACCACTAAGTAAGGTGGAAAACTCAAAACCTAATAAGGTAATTAATGGGTTAACCGCATTCCGCAAGGCATGAACGTAGATAACCCGTGACTCTGGTAATCCCTTAGCTCTAGCGGTTTGAATATAGTCTTGACGGAGAACATCTAATAACTCTCCTCGCATAATGCGCTGTAATCCAGCAAAGCTAGTAATACTGAGGGCTAGGGTGGGCAATGCCAAATGCCACATCATATCCAGCACTTTACCCACGGCATTCAAGTCAGCATGGTCAATGCTGGTCATACCCCCAACGGGAAACAGGGGCGTGGTTAGTTGGGCAAAAAATAGTAATATTAATCCGGTGATTAAGGTCGGCACACCTTGGCTCGCATAGCTGAGAAATCGTAGGACGCGATCGCTCCACCGATTTTGATGCACTGCTGCCACAATTCCTAGGGGAATGGCGATCGCCCACGTCACTAAAATTGAGGACAGGGACAACAGTAAAGTCGCCCGGACCCGCTCCACTAAAATAGAACTCACTGAACGGTTATAAGCAAAACTTTGACCAAAGTCAAATTTGAAAATGACTCGACCCAGCCAACTAAAATACTGCTCGATGACCGAGCGATTCATCCCAAATCGGGCTTCCAAATCCGCAATCGTTTCTGGAGAGATTTGGGGATTTTGCCGAGCTGCATCCAAAAAATCACCCGGAGCGAGCTGAATCACCGCAAAGCATAAGGCTGAGGCCATCAGTAAAGTCAACAGAGCCTGACCAATGCGCTTGATTAAGTACAACCCCGTTTCACTAGAAACCAGCAATAAAATCGGTGACAGCAGCCACCGCATTATTTTGGGACCACGATCCAGTGGCGGCAATGGGGATAAATTCTCGGTCATACATTCAATCTAGAAAGATCTACGCACTTAATTAATATTGAACTAAAGTTTCAACAGTAACATCTTGCGGCAATTTCTTCCGTCCATTTAATGCCACTAGCTCGATGATAAACCCAAACCCAACAAGGGTCGCATTTGCCTGGGCCACAAGCTGGGCCGTTGCGGCGGCAGTCCCCCCCGTCGCAATTAAATCATCCACGACTAACACCCGACTATTAGGGGTGAAAGCATCCTGATGCAATTCTAGAGAATCTGTGCCATATTCCAACTCATAATCAGCGGCATAAACCGCAGCAGGCAGCTTTCCAGGCTTACGTACAGGGACAAAGCCTACGCCGAGGGCATAGGCCAAAGGGGTACCAAAAATAAAACCACGGGACTCCGTACCAACAATGTAGTCAATTCCATATCCAGAGAAGCGGTCAGCCAGGGTATCCACGGTGTATTTCAACCCCGCTGGATCTTGAAGCAAGGTGGTAATGTCGCGAAACATAATACCGGGCTTGGGAAAATCTGGAATGTCGCGGATAAGAGATTTGAGATCCATCGGCTTAGGGTATCAGAAGATATGGATTAGAGGGAAATGCTGGGTCAGAATAAATTATTTGTCGTCAGAATATCAGTCATCATCAGATTACCAGTAAATCCAACGAAAACTCTCCCCGGTACAAAATGGACGAGGATAGACATCCCTCTCCCTTCGCTCGGATCATGACGGTTTAGGCACTACTACCATGGATTAGGTATAGTCTGGGGGAAAGATCATGGCGGGTTTCATCGTCATTAGAACGGCCCTTCTGGGCTTCCAATCGCAGCGGATCGATCATTTCTGTCACATTAATTTGGGCAGAATTACGGGACAGGTTCTGGCGACTATTAACGAGGTGATCGGGGAGATCTTTGAGCGCTTCTGGCCCCAATCGAATTTGAATGTTGGGACCGGATCGGGCTAAGCGAATAATGGTGCCATCTTCGACAGCCACTTTTTCAATTCGTTTACCTTCTAGGTATGTGCCGTTTGTTCCCAGGTTAACAATGTCCCAATTGTTACCCACCTTGCGTAGCTCAACATGGCGACGTGACACAACAGCGCTGTATAGCACAACGTCGTTATCGGTGGAGCGACCAATGCGGATGACCGATTCATGCTCGAATGGCCATACCTGTATGGGCGTTTGCTTTAGAGGGTGGAGGAGAAATAGAGTAATCACATCGATGGCAACAGGATTTATCAAATACTTTACAAGCGATCGCCTGCCTAAGGAGATAAGAAGGGAACAAACTGTTTACTATCTTATTCCGCCTTGGCCAAAATACCACACCCCCTAGACAGATTCTCACTGACTCGATCAAAATTTTGTATCCCGTCTAGGAGGAAGCCAATTTCATCGGGCTAGGAAATTTGCAGAATAAACGACACCTTATCCCCTTTACCAAAGGCAATGCGATCGCCTGCCCGCAAGCGATGGCGATTGCCTGGAAGCAAAGGCACATTATTCACATAGGTGCCATTGGAACTACCCACATCTTCCAAATAATATTGGTCCCCTTCCACGCGAATGTCAGCATGAACCCGCGAGACCACTTCTGAATCTGTAAATCCTGACACATCAATATCAGGCGGCACTCGATCATTTGGTTTACCAATATGAATAACCGTTAAATGGGGGGGCAGTTCTAAGGTCGTATTGGTTTGGGTATGGATTAAACGAACCGTTTGGGTTTGAAGTTGCGTCGTCTGCAATGAAGGCATGAATGGGGGTTGGGGGGTGGCTGGAACAGGGGCTGGCTGGCCCATGGGCATAACGCCTGACTCTATGGAGTCGTCATCAGAAGCCGCCACCGAAGATGGAGTCATGCCGTCATCCCCTTCAGCAACGGGGCTAGCCAGGATATCAGGCTCTGGGACCAATGGTTCCGATATGGCTAGGGCATCTGGCTCCACCAAATCCGGAATTTGCACATCGGGCAACTCTAGACTAGGCAAGGACTCCGATACACTGGCCGCTAGTTCGGGTGCCGCTGCTGCTGTAGGGGAAAGACTCCTTTCAGCCTGCGGTACTTGGGCGGCGAGGTTAGCCCCACACTGGCCACAAAAACTAGCATCTGACTGTACAGATGCGCCACAGGCTGGACAGGCCAACATGGCTGGCAGTGGGGTATAACAGGC
>JAYKIC010000473.1:0-4826 GCA_035284985.1 Leptolyngbyaceae cyanobacterium | reverse complement strand
ATGAAATCGTTTTCGCCAACAAGGAAGCAGATTTTCGCAATACATTAAAGCGTTCTTGCTATATCTTGATTAACAACTGGGAACTAAGCCGACATCATGATGCCATTCATCAGTTGATTGAGTTATTCGAGGACAGTACTATTCAACGCCCATCTCCATCGCCAACTTTACGGCGACTACGAGGGTGGCTCCAAAATTTTATTGAAAGTCAAGATTTTGAGGAAATCTGCTTATTTGCCACGCGCCATGAAGAGTCGGTTCAGGAACATTGGAGTCGGAGATATACGTCTTATCTGCTCGTCCCCCAATACGCTAACCTCGAAAACTCAGTGGAGCAGAGAGAAGCTGCCCGTGCATTATCATCTAAATTAAAAGAAAAATTTAAGATAGACCTGGCTTTTTATACGGTTTTAGCAGACCGGACTGGCAGTGAAGTAAAACAGGACTCTAAACCAGTTGTCAATCCAACCGTCCTTGGGGACGAAAGTTTACGCCTGATTAAGCGTATCATTGCTAGACGTGGCATCTTTAGCTACGAAAATTTAGCTAATATTTTCAGACAACAAACCCAAAACATCAGCTACCAAGATTTTAAACAAGCATTAAAAGAATATTTGCTCTATTCCTTAACTGACAATGAATTTGTCCAGAGCTTAGAATCGAGCATCAGTGAAAAATTAAACAGCCTATACAAAAGCTACGAAGACCGCACAGTTAATGAAGCTTTACTGCTCCGAACCTGTAATCGAATTATTGAATACCTCACCACGGAAGATCATAAAACGCCATCAGCCCTCTTTTCAAGGCTGATGTCCCATGGCAATCCCCTTACCTTAGTGATCCTCCTCCTCAAGCTGGTATTGATTTGCCAACATGTTCGCACCCACTTGGAATCTCGCATTGCTGACTTAATTCGGTATTATGAACAATTTGATACCGATTCTTGTCAATGGATCATTAGTTTTTTTGAAATTTTCAAGATTACAATGACCATTCATGCAGATAACACTGAGTACAATCTAGTGCGCGTTCTCAACCCAAAGGACATTCCCACCAATGGAAAAGCTACCAGTCTTGGCAACTATCGTATTTTTTCCCAAGCACGGAGTAACGTGGTTGAAATTCAGACCCAAGAGTCTCAAAATATTGGCTCACAAACCCTGACTGACCCGCTCAATTCTGCTCAGGGCAAGTCTAGCAAACCGGATGGAAGCAAATAGCGGTAGCTTTTGTTGGCCTCAGAAACAAGTCTGCCCTAGGCCAGCCATGGAAGTCTACCAATCATATAGATCAAGGACTTAACAGGCCAAAGCATTCCCTGCCAAGTCCATCAATAACCTAGTGGTGCAACTATCTTCTACATCGAACTGCTTGGATCATTCGTAGTTAACAATGCGACCAAATCCATTGGGATCAAGACTAGCTCCCCCAACTAATGCCCCATCGATTTCAGGTTGAGCCATAATAACGTCAATATTATCAGGCTTCACAGAACCACCATATTGAATTGAGACATTTTGGTTCGATAACTGCTGGCGGATTATGCTAATAACGCGATTCGCTTCCTGCGGGTCACAGGTATCGCCCGTACCAATGGCCCAAATCGGCTCATAGGCAATGATCAAATTCTGCTGATCAACGCCAATTAAATCGTATTTCAATTGGTGTTTGATGATATCCTCAGTCTCTCCGGCATCTCGCTGCTGCTTAGTTTCTCCAACACATAAAATCGGGATTAACCCATGGTCTTGGGCCGCCCTAAGCCGCAAGTTGACCGTTTCATCGGTTTCACCAAAGTACTGCCGCCGTTCACTATGGCCAATGATGACGTACCTGACTCCCATCTCACTTAACATAGCGGCGGAAATCTCACCCGTATAGGCACCAGATGGTTCCCAATGAACATTTTGTGCCCCTAATTTTACCCGACTACCATGAAGATTTTTGGAGAAGGCGCTCAGAGCCGTGTAGGGAATGCAGAGAACTACCTCCCGGTCTTCTGGTGTTTCATTTAGATGACTCAAGAACCCTTGCAGAAATTCTAAGGCTTCTACCTGGGTCTTGTGCATTTTCCAGTTGCCAGCAATAACAATGTTTCGCACAGGTATAAATCGATGTATGACTAATCACATTACAGTTACAGACGCATCCTACAGTTTAAAGGGTTCTGGAAGCAATTCTTCATAACTCCCTTTCTTTTTCTGCCATTTTTCTATTAGACCTGTCCGAAAATTGGGGTGGAGTACCCGCGCAGCGGGTACTCCACCCCAATTTTCGGACGACTCTATTCATAAGTGCTAGGCCGAGTCCATAATCCGAATCCCTAATTAGAAAAGTATAGCCATCCATATTGATTTATGTTTACAATTATCTCAAAACTGACACACAGACTGTGGCATATGCTTGTAGTCTTGTTTCATACTATGAAAAGTGGTCTGGCAACACTGACTGGTAACATTCAACGTTAACCCTGGAGTGCCTGTGATTGGGATACCTTCTCGAACAACCCTATTCTGCGACTTTGATGGCCCAGTAGTCGATGTCTCGGATCGTTACTATGCCACCTACTGTCTGAGTTTAGAGCAGATGATGGTCGCCATCGGACCTGGCAACTATTGTCAGTTACTGACGAAAGAGCAGTTCTGGTATTTGAAGCAGCAACGGGTGCCAGATTTTGAAATTGCTCTCCGTTCTGGGGTTCCAGACGGACAAGTGGAGCTTTTCCTGGACACCGTCCGTAGGGAGGTCAATCAACCATCCCTGCTTGCCAAGGATCGATTGCAGCCAGGGATTCGGTGGGCGCTGGAACTCCTTCACAGTCAAGGTATTCGCCTCGTTTTAGTGACCCTTCGTCGTCAAGCCCAGGTAAAAAAGTTATTACAGACTTATCATCTTGACCATTTATTTAAGATGGTTTGGGGGACTCAAGATGATGATGCCGCTTATCGTAATAGTGTGGAATCAAAATGCCGATTGTTGGCCCATGCTTTGGCCTATGACTGCCAGCAGCACGGAACGCCTAAGTACGCTTGGATGGTGGGTGATACAGAGGCTGATATTTTGGCAGGGCAAGCCAGTAACATTGCGACAGTGGCATTGACGTGTGGTATCCGCAGTCGCTCTTATTTAGCACAATATCGACCCACTTATATCTGTGAGGATTTAGTATCTGTGACCCATTCGTTGGTCAATGGGCCTCCGGTGTCGTCTGTTTCAGGCTGTTAAACTACCGCAAAACCTTATATTCTTGTTAGTTTATCCCCCTAGGGGGGATGTTATACTCTGGGGGCAAATCTCTAGATGGAAGTGCGTATATGGTTGCTTCACCTATGTCCACCACTGATGGTGCGATCGCTCCCTCAGCATCTCCAGAGGACCGGGTTGCGGTTTTACTCATCGGTTATGGCGAAGTAGAAAGTTATGATGACTTCGCAAATTACAATGAGCAAGCGTTGAATTTGCTCACCGCCAAGTTTGCCCCGGTGCCTACATGGCTTTACCCACCGTTAGCCAAGTTACTGGCAATTTTTGACCTCCACGAATGGAGCCATCAGCATAATCATTTCATTTCACCCCACAATGCCATTTTTGAACGCCAACGGGCGGGAATTGAAGCGGGACTTCAGGAGGAATGGGGCGATCGCGTCAAAGTCTTTAAAGCATTTAACTTTTGTGCGCCTTTTTTACCCAAACAAGTATTAGAAACCATCAAAGCGGAAGGATTTAACAAGCTACTAATTTATCCCCTATTGGTCGTGGACTCCATTTTTACCAGTGGGATTGCCGTTGAGCAGGTTAACCAAGCCTTAACGGGGTTGGCAGATGCGGACAATCATTGGATTCATGGCATTCGCTATATTCCCTCCTTTTATAATGAGCCGGACTATATCGACTTAATGGTTCAACTGGTGGAGGATAAGATTACCCAGGAATTGGCAGAAGCCCATTTACCGTCCCAGATCGGGATCGTATTAATGAACCATGGCTGTCCCCATGAGGCTAAAGGGTTTACCCCTGGCATTACGGAGAGTCAACTGTTGTACGACCGGGTGCGGGAAAAACTGATGCACCGCTATCCGCTGATTTCCGTCGGTTGGCTTAACCATCAAACCCCCATGATTCAATGGACCCAGCCCAATGCAGAGTTGGCGGCGAAAAATTTGATAGACTTGGGCGCTACGGCCCTAGTGTTCATGCCCATTGGCTTTGTCACAGAAAACCACGAAACACTATTAGATGTGGAACATATTATCGAGGGGCTACGCCGCCGCAAACCAGATGTGACCTACGTGCAGATGGAGTGCGCTAACGACCATCCTGTTTTCCTCTCCATGGCTGCTAAGTGGGCTAGTAAGCAGGTGGGAGATTTAGTAGCGGAAACGGCTTTGTCCGTTAACCCCAGTTTGGCGATCGCCCAAGCCCATGCCGCTGCACACCACAGTCATGATCACGGGCATAGTCATGATCACGGGCATAGTCATAATCACGATCAGGGTCATAGTCACGGGCATAGTCATAATCACGATCAGGGTCATAGTCACGATCAGGGTCATACCCATAGCCACACCCATCACTCACACTAAAGTGCGCTCATGCCCACTTTGATGTGGTATGCGTACAACAAGGAACCCCAGGGAATTCCTCTGGGGTTCCTTGTTGAGTAAAGTAGAGACGACCACAAAAGGGCCAACCAGTGAGTATCCCTACTATTGTTTAAGCTGACGCAGTTGTTCTTCCAAATCTGCAACTTGCTTTCTTAAGGCTGCTGCCCTAGAGTCGCCCGCAGCAGACTGCTCATCATCAGTAATTTCAATGTTACGGGGAGT
>JAYKIC010000472.1:0-27509 GCA_035284985.1 Leptolyngbyaceae cyanobacterium | reverse complement strand
AATAACTCAATCAACTGATGAATGGCATCATGATGTCGGCTTAGTTCCCAGTTGTTAATCAAGATATAGCAAGAACGCTTTAATGTATTGCGAAAATCTGCTTCCTTGTTGGCGAAAACGATTTCATACAACGCTGGTAGGATGACAGAACTAGATGTGTTGACGTGATGGATGAATAGGTGCTTGAACTCGTTTAGAACATCCTCTGGAGGCCATGCCCTAACAATTTCCAGCAGATAGTCAAACACGGTTTTTTGGGCGCTGGGTATATCCCTCTGGTATCGATTACCACTTTTTGGGGAGGGTGGCTGAAAATTTTCGGTCCATGTATCCCTGATCATAATCATTCCACACTTTTTAAGGTCTGCATCCATCCGGGGCTGTGTCAACTATCATAATGAATGTTGAATTTGTGCCTGCTTCCTGTGTTAAGGGCCAATAGTCTGAAGTTGGGAATCACAGGTTCCTATAGTCAAACAGCAACTTGTGAGTTGATTCCAGGTATTGGGCAAAGTCTACAGGTTTAGGTTGGTGGATAAATACAGGAAATTGTCTGTATCAGTAAACTCTAAAAGTTAGTAAATTGCGACTCAACACTGGCAAATTCGTAAATTGGCTGACTTGTGACTTGAGAAAACGTTTCCCTGTTCTAAGTGAATATGACTAGCTTTGATGATGAGGCGACTAAAAGCAAGTGATTTAGAGAGTTTTTAGACTGATTCTGATCGGTACCCGGTGTGATTGAGGCAAGCTTGCCATGTGACTCAAGTCATACATCGGCTGGACCAGTTGAGATTCTGGCACCCAGCAAGCTTAGAAGAGGTGATCAATATCGACCTGTGAGGCGCAGGGCGATCGCCCTTTCTCAAATCTTGCCAAGGTGTTTCTCCATGGTAGCAAGTTACAACGATAGTGAAATTTAGACACCCATACCGAAGGATGTCCGTAGAAGCACTAACAATTCTGGGAGTCTTGGCACCCTAGTTTCATTTCTCCAGTGGCTAATTTCGTGGGTTAGCCTAAGCTAGCCCGATTAAACAAAGTAAATTCACCCTGGATCGATGCACAGCACGAAAAATATTAAACGATGGGGGCAGAGGGACTTGAACCCTCACGACTTTTAAAGGTCAACGGATTTTCATCCTCCCACAGCTTTCGCTGTTGCTTTGAGTCAGCAATGGCATCAAAGTTTTGAGAATTGGACCCTCCCTTTACCCTCGACTATACGTTAGGGTAGCTCCCGTCGGGCCTCTGCACCTTCCAAGTCAGCAAGTATCGCTGTAGCGATCGCTGGCTTGGCTTGGCTCAGGATTGCCATGCCATCAAAGCGAGGTTGCAACAATGTTCCAAAAGGTTGGTGCCAAAAGGTTCATTATGCTGATGTCCTTACGCTTTTATGGTTTAGGTTTCCCTGAATTTGAGAGCTTCCACTTGAAAGATTTCTCGATCAAGGCTCAGTTTTCTAAGTCCGCAGCGTCTACCATTCCGCCATGCCCCCATGACACACCTGATGGCTTGCAGCGTTTCTATGGAGATGCCCCATAGAAATGACCGTCCCATAATTTCAACACTATTTGAGCGCTAATGCAATCATTGTTGCAAATTTTTTGAACAATCCACGGTTGGACGCTTCAACCCAACATTGCTGGGTAGAATGTTGGGGGCCATGGGTAGGGGGGCTATGGAGTTGGGGAAGGGGCGATCCCATGAGTTATTTCTCCTAAATCCTTCCTTTCCTATAGCAGGCTGATAGGATATAAGGAGGTTCAACAGCAGGATGTTGTGCTAATTCAGGGCAATTCATTGCGGGCTTCCCTTGAGTCTACGGTCAGAAATGCCATAGACTGCTTAGAAGCTTCAGCGATCGTCGGTCCTAGACTGGCCCATAGGCTGACACACGTTAGGTTATACTCGGAGTCAAAGTTATAACGATGGATTTTTCATTCGATACAATTATTAATCTTATTAGTCCAGAGTATTGGTTCGTCTTGGCCTTATATGTGGGTTTGGGCGGCGCTTATTTAGTGGTTGGTCCAGGATTGACCTTGTGGTATCTGAACCAACGGTGGTACGTGGCTAGCTCAGTGGAGCGCTTGTTGATGTATGGAGCGGTGTTCTTTTTCTTTCCAGGGTTATTATTGCTGAGTCCCTTCATCAACTACCGTCCCCAGCCGCCTCAATCCTGAGAACTGTTTTGAACACTTTGAACACAATGATGTTGCGCACAGTTATGTTGAGCACAAGGCGTTAGGAGAAGTTGCTAAAATGCGACGAATTGATGTCATTGGCATTGGGCTAGGAGTATTGATCGCAGGGGGTGCTCTTTTTCTAGCCTTTCGGTTGTTTGGCGTTGATCCGGTGAATGCAGGGATCTGGAGTCAAGCCATTTTTGTGGTTTTGCTAATGGTGTGGGTGCTCTCTTACGTCTTTCGGGCCGCAACGGGAACAATGACCTACAACCAGCAATTAGATGATTATGAAAATGCGGTCTTACAAAAGCGACTCGATGAAATGAGTCCTGAAGAGTTGGCTGCCTTGCAGTCAACGGCGGCTTCTTCGGATGAAGAAGTTCCTTCCTCCAAATCTTAAAGGGCAGGAGTATACGGGAAAAATCGCCTCCTATGGCCTAGTAGGACTAGGGGAGTGAGGTTTGTATCGGTGAAATGTTGAGTTGTCTCTGATATAGGGGTTGGATAATGGTGTCGGTGTCTGAGCGGATTAATGAGCTGCGCGATCGCGGCCAATGTGCCTTAATTCCATTTATCACCGCAGGAGATCCAGATCTGGCGACCACGGCTCAAGCGTTGTCCATTTTGGATAAAAATGGAGCTGATGTGATTGAATTGGGAGTTCCCTATTCGGACCCACTGGCGGATGGACCTGTGATCCAGGCGGCAGCAACCCGTGCCCTTCAGCGAGGGGTTACATTGGATGCGGTTTTAGAGATGGTTAATGGCCTCAAGCCGACTCTGCAAGCGCCCATTATTTTGTTTAGCTACTACAACCCGATTTTGAACCAGGGGGTTGAAGCATTTTTGCAACGGGTGGCGGATGCGGGAATTAAAGGGTTAGTTGTTCCAGATTTGCCCTTAGAGGAGGCCCATACTTTGATTAACCCTGCATCGGAGCACGGCATTGAATTGACGCTCTTGGTGGCCCCCACTAGTCCGATTGAACGAATTAAGGCGATCGCCCACCAATCGCAAGGATTTATTTACCTCGTCAGTGTTACTGGGGTGACAGGCGTTCGCACCAGTGTCGGTGGTAGGGTTCAAGAAATGCTCTTAGAACTGAATCGGGTAACAGACAAGCCCATTGGAGTTGGATTTGGGATTTCCCAACCGACTCATGCCCGTCAGGTGATGGAATGGGGAGCCGATGCCGTGGTCGTTGGCAGTGCCTTTGTTAAGCGGTTGGTGGATGGTGATCCCAGCCAGGGACTTAAGTCCATTGAGTCGTTTTGTCGTTCCCTCAAGGCGGCGATTACGGCGGATTAGGAGCTGGGTGGGAAGGCTGAATGGGTCAAGGTCAGCTTCAAGTCATGGCGACCCCAGCAAACCCTGCCGATGTAGATTAGGACGTGACTTGAAGCGCCATCGAGTTTTTCAATCGGTCTTAGACGGGGGCGCACTGGATGATGCGTCTATTCTGCTTGATCTAACTGGTGCTGAATTCGTTGTAATTGTAGCCGTCGTGTGGCAACGGTTACGTCTTTCTGCCCTGCACATAAAAATACTTTGCCGGAAAACAGCGATCGCCACCCCGGTCGTTGATAGCACAGCACGGTTTTGGGGGACGGTTGTTCGTCGCTGTCGCTGTCTAGGTCAATTGTTTCAACCAAGTTATAGTCCATCTCTTCTAATAACGTTTTAAGCTGTTGCGTTTGACGGGTGGGTTGGGTACTGACGATAGAAAAGGAGAGGGTTTGGTTGCAATATCCCCCCACTACCCCTGCAATGAGACCCAAAACAAGGCCAATGCGTTGGGGCATACCACTATCCAATGCCACATGCGCTCCCTTGGCTGTGATGAGGGTGGCGATCGCCGTAGCGGTGACAAAGTAGTAAAAAAATGTAAACGCGAAACCAGGCCCAAACTTCATAGACTCCTTCTGCCACAGGGGCAAAACCTTGCTTGATATGCTGATTAGCACTGTTTTCAGTACGTCACTGGCACACCACTGTGTTGCAAAGACTACAACATAGAGGATTGTGCAAAGATAAAATAAATATTAAATTGAAAGAATGTTCGCCTAGCTGGGTTATGTGTATGCCTTGTCTTGACACCACTATCATTCGTTTTATTTGGTCTATTGTGGAAAAGCACTCCCGTTACATTGCAGACCTGAGCGATGATGCGATCGCTCCCTGGCTGGGGTGGCAAGTGAAAGAACAGGTGCGGCTTAACCCTCAAGAAACTGAACTGATTCACTCTTATATTTTGTCCCGTCTTATCCTCATTCGCACCATTGCCGAGTCCTATCAGGTTGCAGAAATAGGATAGTTTTTATCGCTCTAGAGAATTCAGATAAACCAGGGGATCTTGGGCTAACCAACCTGAGTCAGAGTTGAGACGCACCTCAAAATGGAGGTGGGGACGAGATGCTGAACCACTTTGCCCAGATTGGCCAATAGTCTGTCCGGCACTCACCCGATCACCTACGCTCACTTGAGCCGATGATAGCTGAGCATATCGTGTTTGTATCCCTTGGGCATGGTTGATCACAATTAGCAGACCATAATCGTCCTTATCCCCTACAAATGCTACTGTCCCAGCCCCCACCGTTTGGACAGCTGTATCCATGGGGACTAGAAAATCAATACCGGGGTGGAAGACCAGTTGCAGGTCTTCAGAACTATTGCTCCCTGAGTGGTTGAGGGCTGAACGTTCTTGCCAGCCATATTGCTGCACAACTACCCTAGTGTCAGCGATGGGGGTGAGATCAAAGGTGAGGGGGTCGGGTTGATCCATCCGTATCCAGGTTTCTCCCCTAATCTGTGCCGCTGTACCGGGGACAAAAATTCGATTAGGGGGTGTCATGGTACAACCATTGGTTTCAAACAAGACATCAGCCCGGATTCGGTATTGATCGGCTAAGGTCTGCCACGTACTGCCGGGGATGACAGTCTGTATCGATCCATCGTAGGGAGGAATTTGGATGCGATCGCCCCCCCTCAGGCTACCTTGTTGTTGTAAGGGCGGGTTGAACGCCACAATTGAAGTGGACAACAGCCCATAGCTTGTCGCAATAGAGTCCACCGTTTCCCCTGTCTCAACCGTATGGGTACTTAATTGCTCTAGGACTGCAATGGGACAGCCATTATCGGATGTTTGAGCCTCGGATGTTTGAGCGTCAGATTCTTGGGCTATGAACTGCTGAATCGCTGATGCTTGGCTCCCTAGTTCTTGAGCCGTTGACGTTGGGGGACTCACTGCTGGGGTGGTTGCACTCGCCATAGCTATTGGCTGAGACATCAGACCATAACTCCAACAGGTAATCACTAGGGCAGAAAAGACTTGATCCCGATAATAATCAATAGACATAAGGATTGGAACAACGTTAGGTTTACAGCGTCCATCGCTGATTGTTAGGTTTATAGCGCCCATTGCTGTACAGATAGAAATCAAAGTAAACAAAAATACTAGCGTTAATGGGTGCAGCTTCTTTATCTTACTGAATCCTTTCAGTCAACCACCACCCTGCTCCGGTTGTTCTGTTGGATGGGCCGTACCCAGTTATAACTTTGGCACTTCAGATACTCTAAAATAACTGGCCACTGGCTATAATCGATAGGAATAGCAACATCAGAAATGGGTAAACCCTCTTGTTTTTCGGGGTGCAGCGAGTGTGTTTTGTGACTGAACTTTTTTTCCCTCCTACTAATTACAGCCCGGATTGAAAACAGCGCCCTCGGCCAATCAACCCACGTCAAATAATGTCAAGTTAAGGAATAGAAAAAATGGGTTTTGGACTCAGACAGTTGGCACTCGCAAGCTTTTTCCTGGGAATTGGTGGCGGCGTTGGGCTGGCTGGTGGCTATATGCTGCAAGATATGAGCGCAGCCAATAATCGTTTTCCCGGCAACACGGTCCCCCTGCGATCGCCCGATGAAGTCGCAACCATCCCCTCATTTAACCGCCCGCCATCCGCCCCCGCCAGTTTGCCGATTGTCCCCACTAACGCTAACTTTATTGCAGCTGCCGTTGAACAGGTGGGTCCGGCGGTGGTCCGCATTGATGCCTCTAAATCCCTCGCCCAATCCGATCCATTTCAAAACCCGCTGTTTCGTCGTTTTTTTGGGGACGAGATGCCTGAGGACCAACCCATGGAACAAGGGACTGGGTCGGGGTTCATCATTGGTGCCGATGGTCGCCTAATTACCAACGCCCACGTCATTGACGGGGCCGAGGCCGTTCAAGTGACCCTGAAGGATGGTCGTTCCTTTGAGGGCATGGTGATGGGGTCTGATCCAGTCACCGATATCGCGGTGATTCAGATTGAAGCGACTGATTTACCGACGGTGACGCTGGGGAGTTCGGAGGAGCTAATGCCGGGGCAGTGGGCGATCGCCATTGGCAATCCCTTAGGCTTAGATAACACCGTAACCGCTGGCATTATTAGTGCAATTGATCGTTCTAGTGCCCAAGTGGGTATTCCCGCTAAGCGGGTCCGTTTTATTCAAACCGACGCAGCCATCAATCCCGGAAACTCAGGTGGTCCTCTCCTGAACGACCGGGGGCAGGTCATTGGAATCAACACCGCCATCCGGGCGGATGCCCAGGGGTTAGGCTTTGCCATTCCGATTGAAACAGCCTACCGTGTGGCGAACCAACTTTTTATGACCGGAGAAGCGAGCCATCCTTACATTGGTATCCAAATGGTTAATCTTACTCCAGCCCGACGGGATCAAATTAATCAAGCCGAGGAACTCAATGTGCCGATTCAGGCGGATAGTGGTGTGTTGGTCCTCAAAGTGTTAGCTGATACTCCCGCTGCCAAAGCAGGGTTACAACCGGGTGATATCCTCGTTAATATCAACGGAACCCTGGTTGAAACCGCAACGGATGTTCAAGACCAAGTCGAGGGAAGTAACATTGGCGAACCCTTGAGGATAGAGGTGAGCCGCGCCACGGAAATCGTTACGCTAGAACTAACTCCCATTCCTCTCCCCAATTAGACCGATTAGATTGAGCCTGACAGCAAGTGAAGACAACGTTATTAGCTGTCGAAGTTGACTCTCTAAGTTGATTGTTCAAGCAATCAGCATAACTTATAGATTTAGCTGATAAAGCTTAGCCTGCTCTACTTGGAGTGGGGGTTGAACCCGGATTTGGCTGATCTGCTACCCCCTTAATCGTCCTCTTCTTGGTCCGTATACCCATTGGATGGAGACGCTAAAGACGGACTGGCTACAGATTCCAGTTCCATGCGTTGTTCCATGCGGCGCAGGAAATAGCCTGTCATCATGGCCGATGCCAGTAACCCCGCTAGGTTTTCCCGATCAGTGGTGACTTGGACATTAAACGCTTCAGAGGGTAAAACCCCCACCAGTCCTTGAACATTTTGCGAGATAATTTGTTTGATATCCGTACTGACGGAGTGAGCAACCATGGACAACACTTCGGGCGATTGGTGCTGCATGTACTGGAGCAGGGCATTCACTTGTGCGGCTTCGTCATCACTACTAAAGAAGCCGGGATGTGGTGGATGAAATGTCATAAGGTGCCGTGGTCTTACTTCTTTGTCCATTTTTACATTTATACACCCCATTGTGGGGAAATATCCTAGGGTATAAATTCTGAATTTAAAAACAATACCCTAACTTTATCGTATATCTAAGTAATTATACTGAGAATAGCCTAGGGGGAGGGCGGTTAGTTGAGCATAACGGCGATGATATGGCCCTAATGGCTGGAACATTACCGTTGAATTGAGGTTTGATCATACACCATGTCTTGGCAATTCCTTCGCATCGGTCCCTACTGTTTAGGGTTCAATCTGGGTTCGATCTGGGTTCGATCTGGGTTCGATGTTTGAGGGCTTACCCTTCTTGTGTGTCCTCTGATGCCGTTTTCGTCGTTTGAGCTTGATCAAAGGGATGAGGTAAAGCGTCTACCTGAAAGTATTGATAAAACTTATCTGTTACCTGGAGCCAGTAGGATCGACCGTCAGCCTGGCGGCGTTTACGGACAAAGCCCATGTTAACCAATTCCCCTACATGATTGTAAGCTCCCGACCCCCGTAGATCCACGAGTTCGGTTTGCACTATTGGTCCTTTTAGGGCGATCGCCGCCAGAGTTCGCAATAGAGCGACTCCTAAATCCAGGGGAATCAATGTTTCCACCAAGCCTTGAAAGGCAGGACGGAGTTGAAGCACATAGCCATCAGGCGTGTCGGCAATTTCTAATGCTCCCTGACGCTGGGTGTAGTCTGTCATCAATTGCTTAATTTCCTGCTTAATGGTTTGGCGATCGCCCCCCACGTACTCTGCAAGCTGACTCACCGACAAGGGTTGACCCTTGAGGTATAGCACCGCCTCAATTTTGCTAGATAACGACAACTTTTCCACCATCGGATTCCATCCTTGCTCAGTATCGGCCCAAGACTACCCCACCCCTAATCAAGGTTGCGGCCTGTGAGTTCCACAAAAATATCTTCTAAGTTGGAGGCCCGAACTAAGCATCCGGTTTTATTGTTCTGTTGCATTAAGGAGGTCTCTGCGGCTTCAACGGTGGCAAAGAATTGGTATTCCCAGCGATCGCCCATTTGTTTCATCAATAATCCTTGACCATGGCGCTGGCGTAACTCCTGTAGGCTACCGATCTCAATCAAAGTACCCGTATCCATAATGCCGATGCGGCTGCATAGATACTCCACCTCTTCCATGTAGTGAGTGGTCAATAAAATAGTCATTCCCTGCTGATTTAAACCTTTGATCATTTCCCAGAGGCGGCGACGGGTTTGGGGATCAAGCCCCACCGTGGGTTCGTCAAGAAATAAAATTTTGGGTTGGTGTAACAGGGCACGGGCAATTTGTAGCCGACGCTTCATCCCCCCCGAAAGGGTTTTCACTAAGTTATGTTGCTGATCAATTAGCTCAACGTAATCTAACCATTGACTAATTTGTTCACGGCGTTGGGGTTGGGGGATATGGTGCATACGTCCATGAAATTCCATGTTCTCCCATACGGTTAGCTCCCCATCCACGCTGGTCTGTTGTAACACGACCCCAATGTTGCGCTTCACTTGGCTGGCGTGGTGGATCACGTCAAATCCTGCCACGACAATATCGCCCTCGGTGGGTCGGGTCAAGGTGGTTAACATCCGAATGGTTGTGGACTTACCCGCACCATTTGGCCCTAGGAGGCCAAACACTTCTCCTTCTGGAATGGTGAGGGATAGATCGTTCACTACGGCTCTATTGCCGTAGACTTTATGGACATTTTGCAGACAGATGGCAGGCAACATAGATTTAGTCAACCCAGGCTTGAATAGTAAAATGTTACCAATAAAATGTTACTAAATGTAATGGGTTATCAATATCATCATTTGCAGCATGACGCGATCGCCCCACTGTGGGGCGATCGCGCCGTATGTCTGAGACTACAAGGTACTGAGTAAGGTATCCGAGTCATGGCTTCAGTGGCCTAACCCGGATCGTGGTTTGGAGTCAACTATTCTAGGGAACGAAGGTCAAGGAGAGACCACAGACTCATCATGTTTAAACCATTTTCCCTAATAAGCCAAGGTTTCTAGGGTCTCCCGGAGATATGCCATCACTAACTGCTCATGGGATTCCTCGGACCTAGCGTCTAAAACTTGTGCCGTTTCAGCACACCAGCTCTGAAAGCCAGAACTGGCAATAATGGCCCGCTGTAACCCATCCCAAGCGGGGGAATCGCTCTCCAACTGAATCGATGGGGTTGATGTTAGATTTGCCATTGTATCCTCTTGCGTTGAGCGTAAATTAACTGAATGAGTGAGCTAAAACTAATACAAGTTCAACATTGCAGCGATTAGAACGACCACTAGCCCCTATGGTAGTTCCATCTTCAACTGTATTTCGTTTCTCTAATTACGAAGATAACCCATTAATCCTAGGCAATACTGTGATGAGATACACAAGCCGGAATTCTATTATAAAGACAAAAGGGCTGGTATCCCTTCTTTTTCATGAAGACTTTATCAATTTAGCTTCTACCCATTCACTGAGTAGTTGATTGACCTGTTGTGGCACCTCATCGTGGGGACAGTGCCCTGCTTTCAGGTAGTGTTCTGTGAGATCGGCATAGTGCTGGCGGAATTTTGCGCCTCGCTCATGCACTTTCATCCAGGGATCTTGGCTACCCCAAATAGTTAGTAGGGGGCAGCGCATCTGCGCTAGTAGCTGATCCACGGGTTCCCCTTGCTTGGCTTTGAAGACAGCCGCGAAGACTTTGGCCGCCCCCGGATCGCAGGACGGTCGATAGATGTCTTCTACTAATTGATCAGTGACCGCAGTTGGGTCGAAATAGACTTTTGTTAATGTTTTACGAATCACTGATCGTCTGCGGGTGTATTGAAAGAGGAGATAACTAGGGAGAGGATGGAGCAAAATGGAGCGAACAAGCCGCTGCCAGGTTGCTTTTAAGGCTGGTGATGGTTGGGGTGGGAGGGCATCAGAAAAGGGACCAGCACTGTTGAGGAGGACTACCCCCTGCACCGATTGGGGATATTGGGCTGCAACACATAAGCTGGCGTAGCCACCCAATGAATTGCCCACTAGGACAACGGGATTGCCAACTTTTTCGGTGATAAAGTCATGCAGTTGACGGCACCACACATCAGATGAATAGTTAATCTCTGGTTTGGCGGATCGGCCAAATCCGAGTAAGTCAATTGCCCATACATCAAAGTTGGCTTTGAGTTCAGCTATATTTTTGCGCCAATGGTCGGTGGAAGCTCCAAAGCCATGAACCAACAATAAAGAGGGTTTTGCAGAGGGGGGGGCGTTGCCCACTGTCACGGGGTTGGCGGTATGATTCTCAGCCGTAGAATGAACATAGTGAATGCGGTGCCCTTGCCATTGCCAGTAGGATTCGACGAGGGATGGGGTTGGTGGTGCGATCGCTCCGGTCATAGCAAATTATCTCTAAAGATTGATTTGGCTGGATGGGCGAAGAAATATAGCCATAGGGATTGAAATGCAATGTATCTTGTCAACGGGATATGTGACTCTATAATGCTGTTGTTGGAACAGACAGCGATCGCCTCTGTCCCTAAGTGGATATTATTTCTTCTTATTTCTTAATGTAACAAAAAGTGAACCTGTGGAGCAATGTTAAGACGCACTACCCAACCTCGTTCCCGGCAACTGCGACTGCGATGGTTTGAACGGATTATGGCGGCGATCGCCCTGCTCAATTTCGCCCTTGTTCTGTTTGATTACAGCTATATTCCGCTGCGGGATTATTATCTGCAAATTTCCCCCGCTTGGACGAAAGCCTATGGTGAAGCGATCAAGGGGATTGATCCACACCGAACGACTGAACGCTACCTCCGAACCGTGGAGCAAGTGGCCCAATCGGGTTTGGCTAATGGGGTTGATGATTCCCTATTGACGAGCCTCCGCCAGCAAAGTGGCACCATTATCGATGAAAACCCCTTTGAAGTGGCCAATAAAACAGGGACGTTAGAGCGAATCAAACGGCGCATTATTGAATATGTCAACTCAACCCTGCCAGAGGATCAACAGGTTGAATCCTCTAAAGATGCCTTTGATATTTTCTGGAGTCGGGAATTTCTCACCCCTGATAGCTATAACTTTTTTGACCGAGAAATCAAGCCCTTACTTCAAACCAACTACTACCGGAATATTACGGCGGCTTGGTTTGGGACCAGCGGGATTCCGGTCAATCGGTTCATCATTATTGACATGCCGTTTATTTTGTTATTTGGCGCGGAATTTCTCTTGCGTACGGCCATTCTGAGCCGTCGTCATGCCAACACCAATTGGCTCGATGCTATGCTGTGGCGTTGGTATGATATTCCCCTGCTGTTGCCCTTTTGGCAATGGCTGCGGCTGCTTCCGGTGATCATTCGGGTGAATCAGTCTAATCTGATTAACCTGGAGCCAATTCGCAATCGGCTCACCCGTGGCATTCTGGCCAGTGTGGCGGTGGAACTCACGGAAGTGGTGATTCTGCGGATGATTGACCAAGTTCAAAATATGTTGCAAACGGGGGATATGCGCCGGACGATTTTGGATACGACAGCGGGCGATCGCTACGTTGACCTCAACGGAGTGGATGAGTTGCAGTTGATTAGTCAACGGGTCATAACGACAGCCATCCATGATGTGCTACCCAAAGTTCGACCTGATATTGAGCTGTTAATCCAGCACACCGTCCGCTCTGCCCTAGCCCAAACGCCTATTTATACCCAGATCCAAAACTTGCCCGGTATGGCGAATGTATCCAACCAGCTATCTAAGGAGATGGCCACCCAACTATATGATGCTTTGCGCCACGCCATTATCAATGTTACCAATGATGAAAAAGGTGCGGAATTGACCCGATCGTTGATTACAAAAGTGGGGAGTACTTTCCGTGATGAAATCCAACGGGATCAGGAACTGGACGAAATTGAAGCACTGCTTGGGGTTTGGCTCGAAGAAATAAAGATCAATTATGTTCAGCGCTTAGCGGCAGAGGATATTGAAAGTTTGCAAGAGCAAACTAAAAAAATCTACGCGATTACCCGTAAGCCTTTTTAAGGGTGTGGTTCAATCCCTCAGGGACATTGGCCCTAGTATGGGTTTAGTGTCTGTCATCGTGGCGGTTAAAACCGCACCTGTAAAACTCCTGAGAACCTGCCTCGATAACAGATGATTGCAGTTTGCCACCCGGATCGTTCAAGATAGGCTAATATGTCTACTGTGAGTAGCTACCGCAGCGCGGAGCCAGTGGTGTATGCTCACGGTATTCCAGAAGATGTAAGCCTGGAGGTGGGTCGTCCCTCCTTTTTTTTTGCTCTTTAATCTTGTGCTATGACTCATCCGTTGGTGCCACAAATTATTGATTTGGCTACACCTATAGCCAATCAACTGGGTTTGGAAATCGTCAATGTCGTGTTCCAAACTAACCACAGCCCGCCCGTTCTCCGAGTGGACATTCGCAATCTCCACAGCGATACGGGGCTAACGGATTGTGAGAGCATGAGTCATCAGCTAGAAACGACCCTGGATAGCAGTGAGTTAATTCCTGATGCCTATGTTTTGGAAATATCTAGCCCCGGTGTTTCCCAACTGCTAACGAGCGATCGCGACTTCATATCATTTAAGGGGTTCCCAGTCACCGTTGAAACCACAGAACCATACAAGGGTAATCTCTGTTGGCAGGGCCAACTTACCCGACGCGACAGTCAAGCCGTTGTGCTCAGCATTAAGGGGCGTATAGTGTCCATTCCTAACGACTTAATTAAAGCCGTCCAGTTAGCAGAGCCTCTGTAAGGCACGACTAACTGATGTTTCCTCTTCTAACTTTTATCAGCCCGCCTTTCCTAAAACCTACCCTTCCTAAAACACCTGATCGAAAAGCACTATGACATTTACTGACTCGGCTTAGTGCGGTTCGACTGCCACAATGCGATTCACCCAACCTATGACATTTGTCGATTAATGCAAGTGTATTTATAGGGCTACACTCTCACTCGAACATTATTACTAAGTACTAAAGTACGTATTATTCCATTGAAGGAGGAATTCACCATGTCAATGGTTCAACTGCCGGGATTGCAAGCCATGATTGACAGCATCAGCCAAGAACGCAACCTGCCCAAGGTCGCGGTTCAAGAAGCGCTGCGGGAAGCATTGCTTAAGGGATATGAGCGTTATCGCCGGACCTATCGACCCGACACTGAGGTATTTGATGAACACTATTTTGATAACTTTGAGGTAGAACTGGATACGGAAGAAGAAGGCTTTCGGATTTTGTCTACCAAGACCATCGTGGAAGTGGCGAACGTGCCGGATCACCAGATTGCCTTGAAAGAAGTGCAGGAAGTGGCCTCTGAAGCCCAACTGGGGGATACGGTTATTCTAGATGTCACCCCAGAGCAAAGCGACTTTGGCCGGATGGCTGCGATTCAAACAAAGCAGGTTTTATCCCAAAAGTTGCGAGATCAGCAGCGCCGCATGGTTCAAGAAGAGTTTCAGGATTTGGAAGGAACGGTCTTGACGGCTAGAGTCCTACGGTTTGAGCGGCAGTCTGTGATTATGGCGGTTAGTAGTGGGTTGGGACAACCTGAAGTGGATGCCGAACTCTTGAAGCGGGATCAGTTGCCCAGCGATGACTATAAGGTTAACAAGAGCTTCCGAGTTTATTTGAAAAAGGTGTCAGAAGGGTTGCACCGTGGTCCCCAATTGTTGGTGTCCCGTGCGGATGCGGGGTTGGTGGTCTACCTCTTCGCTAATGAGGTGCCGGAAATTGAGGATGAAATTGTCCGAATTGTGGCGGTGGCACGGGAAGCGAACCCTTCGTCCCGTTCGGTTGGTCCTCGCACTAAGATCGCGGTGGATACCCTAGAGCGGGATGTGGACCCTGTAGGGGCTTGCATTGGAGCTAGGGGGTCGCGCATTCAGGTGGTGGTCAATGAATTGCGGGGTGAAAAAATTGATGTGATTCGTTGGTCCCCTGATCCGGCGACCTACATTGCCAACGCCCTGAGTCCGGCCCGTGTGGATGAAGTACGTTTGATTAATCCAGAAGATCGTCAAGCCCATGTTCTGGTTCCGGAAGACCAATTGAGTTTGGCTATTGGGAAAGAAGGCCAGAATGTGCGCCTAGCTGCCCGTTTGACGGGTTGGAAAATAGACATCAAGGATACCAGAAAGTATGACCAGGAGGAGGAAGATCGGAAGATTCAAAAGCTCTTAGAAGAGCGGCGCTTGGCGGAAGAAGAAGAAGAGTTTGAGTTATCTATGGATGAATCGGATGAACCGCTAGACGGGGATTCCGACGATGACCGAGGGGAAGATGTTGGGGAACAAATGGAGCTATTGGACCCTGATGCAATGGCGATCGCTCCCCCTAGCGATCAACTCGCAGGGGAAACCGAGGAGCCACCCATTGCTGAGCCTGGGTCTGAAGCGGATGAACGATCCCCGACTTCATCAAATCCCGATAGTCCGGACCCAGATGATCTCAGCCCGAAAACTGTAGCGTCCCTCCGCGATGATGATCTGGGTGCTGGGGAACGGGAAGAAAACCTCGATGATCCACAGGAGGATGGGGCTGATGAGGTGAGTGCGGATGGGTCTGATCTGTATCCAGACCAGAATGGGACAGACGATGATGATTTTGAGGCGGACAGCGAAAGTGTAGAGGAGACCGACGACGAAAGCATGGCATAGTGTCAGGTAAAAATGGCCTATTGAGGTAATGGGGCGATAGGTGTAGGCCATGGGTATGGGGCGATCGCTGATCGATTCAGCCGAAAGGCAGGTACCTAGGCTAATACCCCGGCACTATACTCCTTAGGCTAATGCAAAATTTAGGTGGGGGTAGACATGGAACAAAACTATCGATGTTGTGTAAGTTGTCGAAAAATTGCCCCCAAAGCTGAATTTTGGCGAGTGGTTCGCCAGCACCCGTCCCATACTGTTCAGCTTGATGATGGGATGGGACGTTCGGCTTACTTGTGCCCATCGCCCCAATGTCTAAAGATGGCACAAAGAAAAAAGCGTATCGGTAAAGCCTTAAAGGTTCCTGTGCCTCAAACCGTGTATGATGAGTTGGCCAAGCGCCTAGGAGAAACGCAGCGTTAGATTTTCTTCACTTTTAGAGAGATCTTCACTTTTAGAAATTAATCTTTGATTTTAAGAAGCATTGTCATTTACATAGTGAAGTGTTATTAGATAACGTTAAAATGTAGGGTGTGGTGACTTGCTGTGCTTTACTTTCATTTTTGGTCCAGCAATGGGCTGATAGCCCGAAAGTATTAGCCGCAAGGGGCTTTGTTTGATAGCTGACTTTTTGAGCTATGACTAAGTTCAACGTAGTTTCGTGAAAAAAGCAGGTTATTCAGTTATGTAGCAGCAATAATGTTGGTTTGACGAGGTAGAGACTGGATGAATAGTGGCAAGGTTAGGATATACGAGTTGTCAAAGGAATTGAATTTGGAAAATAGGGACATCTTAGCGGTTTGTGAGCAATTGAATATTTCTGTGAAAAGTCACAGTAGCACCATAACAGAGGACGATGCAGCGCGTATACGCTCCGCTGCTGAGAAATATGTTCCCGCCCGTGCTCCAGCGAAAAAGATTCGGACTCCAAACCGATCTAATCCATCTAGTTCTAAGGCTCCGATTAAGAAAAAGCAGCAAATTTTGGAAATTCGGAAACGGTCTGATAATGGGACAGAATCAAGTGGTGGTGAGCTAGTGGCTAAGCCGCAAATGAATCGGCCTACCTCCCAGGCCACCCCCCCAACCAAGATGGCGCAGCCACCTGTTACCCGTCCTGCACCTAGTAAGCCTTCGGATACGGAGTCTTCTACCCTATCACCGAAGCTAGAACCCCCTACACGACCATCGGCTCCAGCAGAGGCTGGGTCTGATGGGTCTGGATCTGATGGAGTACTGGCCCAGGTTGGACCTAGCGAAGTTCCTTCGCCATCAGAAAACGTACCCCCTAGTGAAGCGGCGGTTAGCCCAAAGCTCATTAGCCCTCCTGCTCGCCCTGTGGCGAATAAGCCAACGGCGGCGAGGGGGAATGAGCAGCGAGATCGTCCCGTCAGCCGTGGCGACGGGCGCAATGATGGTGCCGAGCCAGATGGCGAACGGAAGGTTGCCGCAAAGAACCGTCCGGTGCTGAAGCGATCGTCGGATAAAGGTGAGGGGCGATCGCCCTCCCAACCGAAGCGCCAAGGTTCGTCACCGCCCCAGAAAGTTGGTAAAGCAGTTGCTGGGCCATCCTCAGACCAGGAACGCTCCCGCAATCGGGGGAGTGGACCGGATGGGGAGAAGCGCTCCACGGCTAAAACGGCCACAGTGGATACTCCTCGTCCTGCCGAGTTAAAGCGTCCGGTTAACCGTCCAGCTAAGCCTTCTAAGGGCGAAGGTATCTTGGATGATGCCTCACTGGATGAAGATAATCTCGATCTCCTCGATACCGATACCGATAAAGATATTGTCGGCGAGTCTTTTGACTTACGTCGTCCAACCCTGCCTCGGCTGAAGCGGGAAAAGCCGAAAAACGATGAAGATGAAGATGATGATACTGTTTCTCCCAAGAAGGGTGCAAAGGCGGTAAAAGGTAAGCGCCGTACCCAGCCTGTCGTTTTGGAAGATGATGACTTTGAGGACGATGGTGATGATTTGGATGGCGATGAGGTTACACCTCAACAGGTGAGTCTATCCTTGATGCGCCCACCTAAGCCTAAATCCATGGGGGGAGCATCGGCCAAACCCGTGGCGGCTCGGAAGAAAAGTCCGCCCCGCAGTGGGGCTAACCGAGGTCAGCGGCGCGATCGCCGTCCTAGAGAAGTTGAACAAGAGCGTCCTGAATTGTTAGAACTGTCCGATAGCATCGCCGTCCATGATTTAGCGACGAAGTTAGTCGTTCCAGAAACTGACATTATCAAGAGTCTGTTTTTCAAAGGCATTGCCGCCAATATTAACCAGATTCTCGATATTCCCACCGCCACCATGGTGGCCGAGGAGTTTGGGGTCTTAGTGGAAGCGGTGGAAGCGGATGCTGAAGCCAAGAAAGTGACGGAAATGTTGGAAGAGAGTGACCTAGAGAATCTAGAGCAGCGGCCTCCAGTTGTCACCATCATGGGACACGTTGACCATGGTAAGACCACTTTGTTGGACTCCATCCGGAAAGCGAAGGTGGCCCAAGGGGAAGCCGGAGGCATTACTCAGCATATTGGGGCCTACCATGTGGACGTGCAACATGGCGATACCACGCAGCAGGTTGTTTTCCTCGATACTCCGGGTCACGAAGCCTTTACCGCCATGCGGGCGCGGGGTGCCAGGGTGACTGACATTGCCGTATTGGTGGTGGCGGCAGATGATGGCGTTCGTCCCCAAACTATCGAAGCCATCAAACACGCTCAAGCGGCTGAGGTTCCCATTGTTGTTGCCATTAATAAAGTTGATAAGGAGGAAGCCCAACCGGATCGGGTCAAGCAAGAACTCACTGAACATAACTTAGTGCCGGAAGAATGGGGTGGTGAAACCATTATGGTTCCGGTGAGCGCGTTGAATGGTTACAACTTAGATGCCTTGCTAGAAATGATCTTGCTGGTTTCTGAAGTTGAGGATCTTAATGCCAACCCCAATCGCCCTGCCCGTGGCACCGTGATTGAAGCTAACTTGGATAAGGCCCGTGGTCCGGTTGCTACCCTGTTAATTCAGAATGGGACGTTGCGCGTCGGTGATTGTCTAGTGGCTGGGTCAGTCTTTGGTAAAGTACGGGCCATGATTGACGACCAAGGCAAGCGGGTGAAGGAAGCCACTCCTTCTTTTGCGGCGGAGGTCTTGGGTCTGAGTGATGTGCCTGCTGCGGGGGATGAATTTGAAGTCTTCATCGATGAAAAAGAAGCCCGCTCAGTGGCCAATAGCCGTTCGGATGAGCAACGCTTATCCCGCTTGCAACAAGCGATGGCTTCCCGTCGGGTCAGTTTGAATACCATTTCGGCTCAAGCTCAAGAAGGGGATCTGAAGGAACTCAACCTAATTTTGAAGGCAGATGTGCAGGGGTCGGTTGAAGCGATTCTGGCTTCGTTGCAGCAGTTGCCCCAGAAAGAGGTACAAGTTCGAGTTCTATTGGCGGCTCCCGGTGAGATCAGTGAAACAGATGTTGACTTGGCCGCTGCGAGTGGTGCAGTCATTATTGGTTTCAATACGACTCTTGCCAGTGGTGCTCGTCAAGCAGCGGATAATGCCGATGTTGACATTCGGGATTATGACATTATCTACAAGCTCCTAGAAGATATTGAAGGGGCCATGGAAGGTTTGCTCGATCCAGAATTGGTCGAGGAGCCTTTGGGACAAGCCGAGGTGCGTGCGGTTTTCCCGGTTGGTCGCGGTGCTGTGGCTGGATGTTATATTCAATCTGGCAAGATTGTGCGTAATTGTAATATTCGAGTCTTACGGAGTGGCGAAGTGGTCTTTACCGGAAATCTTGATTCCTTGAAGCGAATGAAAGAAGATGCTAAAGAAGTCAATTCTGGTTTTGAGTGCGGGGTTGGCATTGATAACTTCAATAGCTGGCAGGAGCGGGATATTATCGAAGCCTATCGCATGGCTACTCGCCGTCGGACTTTGACGGGTTGACCTTGATCTGTGAGACCATGGCCTGGTAGGGGTTTAGTCTGATGCTGGGCCTGATTCAATGATCTGGAGGGTTACATAGCTGTCTAGATGACAGTGACATGGAACAATCTAGTTAATCTGGGTGTTGAATCTCTAACGTGGTGGTTGGCTAGGCCGATCGCCACGTTTATCATTAGAAGAGTCAACGTTTCCGAGGAGAAGCCTAGAATATTTGTACTTTTGAAGGAATGATGTTATGGATTGGTGGCAAAAGTTAAAGCGTAACCCGTTGGCTCGTTTTGGTGCAGTAATCCTGGGTCTTTTCTATTTGGTGGCGATCGCCGCCGAGTTTGTAGCACCCTACGACCCTTATGCCACCCAAGTGGATGGCGCACTGTTGCCCCCCACGGCTATTCATTGGCGATCGCCCGACGGACAACTTTCCCGTCCTTTTGTGTATCCAACCACCCAAGGTCCGGTTTCCTTAGAAACAGGCGAACGGGATCTCAACGTTGACACCCGCCAACCTTCACCCATTCAACTATTTGTGCAGGGATCGAACTATTCCTTATTTCGGCTTATTCTCCCCTTGCCGCCCAACTTGCAAGCCGAATCTAGTGTGCAGGAAATTGTCCTATTTCAAGGATTTCAAGCTAATCTTCACCTATTTGGTACGGCTGATGGTGCCTATCTCAATCTTCTGGGCACCGATGAACAAGCCCGTGATCAATTTAGTCGGTTGGTCTATGTGAGTCGAATTAGCCTGAGTATCGGTCTAGTGGGAATTGCCATTGCATTTCCCCTAGGAATGCTAGTGGGCGGCATTGCCGGGTACTTTGGCGGCATCATTGATGCCATCGTGATGTTTTTGATCGAGGTCATCATGACCATCCCCAGCATGTATTTGCTGATTGCGTTGGCCGCTGTTTTTGTCAAGCTTGACCTTAACCTCAGTAGTTCTCAGCGTTTCCTCCTCATTGTTATTATCACCTCGTTTATTAGCTGGACTGGATTAGCACGGGTCATTCGAGGCCAGGTTTTATCGATCAAACAACGGGCATTCGTCCAAGCCTCACGGGCCATGGGCGGAGGCCACTTATATACCATCATTCGCCATATCCTGCCTCAGACAGCCACTTATGTCATTATTTCCTCAACTCTGGCTGTTCCCAGTTTTATTGTGGCCGAGGCAGTTCTCAGCTTAATTGGTTTAGGCATTCAACAACCCGACCCGTCTTGGGGTAATATGCTCTCCCTCGCTACTAATGCATCTGTCTTGGTTTTGCAGCCATGGCTAGTGTGGTCGCCCGCAGCCCTAATTGTCATGACTGTCCTCAGCTTCAACCTTTTAGGGGATGGTTTGAGGGATGCACTTGATCCCAGGAACCTTGAAACCTAGGGACGAGCCACAATAACTTCACTTTATGATTCAACGGAGAGGGGGGGATTCGAACCCCCGGATAGGCCTTACGTACCTATCAACAGATTAGCAATCTGCCGCTTTCAACCACTCAGCCACCTCTCCAAGGCGGTAGGTAAATATCATAGCAATAAAGTTGGCATATCTGCTAGAGAAAAATCCTTATTTTGGCTGTCCTTGGGTTATTGTTCCTGAGGTAAGGCTAGATTAATTGAATCTATTTATGAAATGTGGGGTTATCGCTTATTTAAAGTTATTTCCTACGGCCTTGTTTGCTGGGTTTAAAGTTTTTCTATCCCCCGATAATCGGCGATTTCCCCCTATTGGTGTGGCCGAACACTCTTGGTGGCGGGTCTGGGTTGTGCTCAAGTCAAAAAATTATCTTTCCGATGTATGGTTTAAACTCTATGGAAAATATTTTTACGGTTTGTGCAAATTTGCTAAGCTTTGTATCAATAACTGTATTTATATCACTAGCTCGATTGAGGAGATTTACTTTTATCCGACTGTATATATAAGGTGCGTAGCGACCTTACCTGTGTGGGGAAGTCGCTGATGTCCTGAGAGCGGAAGTGATGTGAATGTATGAGCCGTTCTCTCAGGCAGTCATCTTCTCCGTACATTTTCTAGGTCAACTTTCTAGGTCAACCCCAGTCAGCCATGGTTACTCAGCATTATCCACATATTGCCCTGATTTCGGTTCATGGCGATCCTGCTATTGATATCGGCAAAGAAGAGGCCGGGGGACAAAATGTTTATGTGCGCCATGTTGGTGAAGCCCTAGCCCGCTTAGGATGGCAGGTGGATTTATTTACCCGTCGTACTAGTGATGATCAGGTGGCGATGGTCTTGCATACTCCACGCTGTCGCACTATTCGTTTGACGGCGGGGCCAGCCATGTTTATTCCTAGAGATGACATTTTTGACTATCTCCCCACCTTTGTGGAGGCATTTCTGCTTTTTCAGCATACCCAAGGTGTAACCTACGATTTGGTTCATACCAATTATTGGCTGTCGTCATGGGTGGGCATGGAGCTAAAGAAGCGGCAACCCCAGTTGCGACAGATCCATACGTATCATTCTTTAGGGGCCGTTAAGTATCAAACCGTAGAAACGATTCCGGCCATTGCGAAAACCCGGCTAGCGGTGGAAAAGCAGTGTATGGAAACTGCCGAGCGGATTGTGGCCACGAGTCCTCAGGAGCAAGTTCATATGCGATCGCTTGTTTCCAGCCAAGGGCACATTGATGTCATTCCCTGTGGTACGGATACGAGGCGATTTGGCGCGGTTGATCAAACCACCGCACGCCAAAAGTTGGGCATTGATTTAGATGCACAAATTGTATTTTACGTGGGGCGTTTTGATCGTCGCAAAGGTATTGAAACCCTGGTACGGGCAATTGGACAATCTCGGCATCGCGATGGTGCCCAATTGCGCTTACTCATTGGTGGCGGCAGTCGCCCTGGTCATAGTGATGGAGATGAGCGGTTGCGGATTGAAGGTATCGTTGCGGAGCTGAATCTGGCATCCATCGCGCTGTTTCCTGGACGGATTAGCGATGAGGATCTGGCGTTGTACTATGCTGCCGCTGATGTGACGGTCGTGCCCAGCCATTATGAGCCGTTTGGCTTAGTGGCCATTGAATCTATGGCCAGTGGGACACCCGTTGTGGCCAGTGATGTGGGGGGACTTCAATTTACGGTGCAACACAATGTCACGGGCCTTTTAGTTCCCCCCCAAAATGCGACTGCACTGGCAATCGCCATCGATCGAATTTTGGACAATCCCATTTGGCGGACCAAACTAGGGCAAGCGGCTCGGCAGCGGATGGAGGCTTATTTTAGTTGGAAAGGGGTTGCAGAACAATTAAGTAGTCTCTACAAAACGCTGCTTAAGTTGGACTTTGCCGATGATGTCAGCCCTGAAGATCCCCAATCTAATGATGTGAGTGCATCGGTAGCCTGATCCCTGTCTGTAGCTCTGGACGATATGGGTCTGAGGGATGGGCGATCGCCCCAACCCATCCTAACTCCATCGGTAAGAGGGGTTCGGTTTTAGCCCATTTATTCCTACACAATCAAGGCGCATCAGGCCAGGGGCTAAGGTCAAGGTTTGTTTGGAAATAGCAGCGGCACCATACCAAGGATTTGTGATGCTGTGCTAGGCTTAAAGGAAAAATTGTTTAGGGCAAGATCATGGGCAAAGTTTTAGTGCTTAATGCCTCCTACGAGCCGCTCAACATTACGAGTTGGCGTCGAGCTATTGTTCTGCTCATTAAGGAAAAAGCTGAGCAAGTTGAACATAATGGTCGCTTTGTTTACCCCAATATGCCACTGCCAAGTGTGATCCGTTTGAGACAGTATGTTCGTGTGCCTTACAAAGATATTCCTTTAACCCGCCGAAATATATTGCATCGTGATGGTCACTCTTGTCAATACTGTGGCTATTCAGGCGATGAGTTAACCCTCGATCATGTGATTCCTCGCTCCCGTGGTGGCGGCGATACCTGGGATAACGTGGTAACGGCCTGTGTTCGTTGCAATGTTAACAAAGGCAACCGGACTCCGAGGGAGGCGGAAATGCCTTTGCGACATCAACCCCGTAAGCCCCACAGTAGCCTTTATTTTGAAGTGAGGAAGCATATCAAGAGTGGGCTTCACTCGGAATGGCAAAAATATGTGATTGGTGCTTGACCCTGGTAGCGTTCCGCTGTCCAGGGTTTTTGGTTACGGTATGGCAACTGACTCCCTAGGGGGAGAGGGTTCGATCCCTCTTGGAGTATGGGCTTACCTATTACATCGGTGTGCGTCTGCTTATGACAAAATGACCAAAACAACAACGATCATCAGTAAGATAGTGGTTAGCGATCGCGGTCTAGATTGTCTCAGATTGTTGGATAGGGGCAGCATCCCCACCAGCTTCCCTTTAGAATAAGGAACTGTAGAAATACGGGTTTTGTTTTAGGGAGAAAAGGCAAGAGAAAAAAATAGGTAGGAATTCAATAACTGTCTTACTGGCCTAACGTTAAACTCTGATCGGTGTATTTATTGTTGTTTTTGGGGAAGAGGTAGGAGCGTGTCACAGTCAAAGCACTTAATCGTTGGATCTGCTGAGACGTACAGTGGTAAATCAGCCGCCATTTTGGGTGTGGGGTTTCAGTTAATGCAGCAGGGTGTGACCATTGCCTATGGCAAGCCCCTTGAAGGCAGTGAGAGTGAGCTACATCGGCAAACCGATGATGATGTGCAATTTATCTCGGAATCACTCCGGCTGACTGATGATCAAAAACGACCCACGGTACTGACGCTGAATGCGGCAACGATTCAGAAATTTATGGCGGGTCAGATTACTACCGACTATGGAGCGCAGCTCCGCCAGTATTTGGAGGTGGCTAATGAGGACTTGGTATTGCTTGAAGGTCCAGATACCCTCTCGGCGGGTCAACTGTTTGGCTTATCCCTATTGCAAATGGCCCAGATCCTAGATGCTCAAGCCTTGCTGGTGGCTCGTTACCATTCGCCGTTGGTCGTCGATTCGATTTTGGATACCAAGCAGCAGTTGGGCGATCGCCTCCTAGGGGTACTCATCAACGACATCCCCGACGATGAATGGGAACGGGTCAACGCCGATGTTAAGCCATTTTTGGAGCAGCAGCAGATTCCAGTGTTAGGGCTGTTGCCGAGAAATGATATTCTCCGGAGTGTCAGTGTGGGTGAGTTAGTCCGACTGCTAGGAGCCGATGTGATTTGCTGCCCCGATCGGATGGACTTGATGGTGGAAAGTCTCAAAATTGGGGCGATGAATGTTAACTCGGCCCTCAAGTATTTTCGTAAAGCTCACAATATGGCCGTGGTGACGGGGGGCGATCGCACCGACCTTCAGTTAGCTGCATTGGAAACCTCCACCCATTGTTTAATTCTCACCGGACAACTTCCCCCCATGGACACCGTTCGCCACCGGGCCGAAGATTTAGAAATTCCAGTCCTTTCCGTAGACCTTGACACCTTAACCACCGTTGAAATTATTGATCGGGCTTTTGGGCAGGTCCGCTTCCGAGAAGCGATTAAAGTCCAGTGCATCCAAGAATTGATGGCGCAGCATTTTGACCTGCAACGCCTAATGGACGTACTCGACTTAAAATCAGCCGTAACCGTATAGTGTTCCCCGAATCAAGACCAATTGTCTGAGGGACGGTTTGTGATTGGCAACAGCGCCCAGGATAAGGGCGATCGCGTCATCTACCATGTGACATCCGGTGCCCTATTTGTGGATGTGGATGGCCAAGGTGGTCAGGGTAAGATTCGGATTGCCAACCTAGATTCTGGCTTAGCCTTAACCCATGCCAATATTTTCATGATTGCTTGATGATCGGGGAATTATTGCTGACATTCTTCTGTAATGATTTCTGCAATGATTTGGGCGATCGCCTGCCCTGCCCCTGGTTGACCCCGCACTTGCTGGAGGCGATCGCGCATGGTTGCCAGTAACTCTGGATGGTCAAGGTAATCGAGCACCTTAGCCGCAATATCGTCGGGAGTGAACTTGCCCAATAACTCCGGCACGATTTCCCGTCCCGCCCAAATATTGGGCCACGCCACCAGCGGTTTTCGCCAGACAAAGCCGTAGTTCATGATCAGCGTAATCAATTGTCCAACCCCCGGCAACCGGGCCAACAAGCCTGCTAGCCCATCCCAAGACCGCATCGCGTCCATTTGATGCATCGGCATCAGCACCAGCATGGGAATCCCCAATGCCCCCAACTCTGCGGTATTTGCGCCAACGGTTGTGATGCTGAGATCACACTGACGGAGGCGATCATAAGCCGGAAAATCCGTGTGGAGACGGAGACGTGCGCCGCTGGGTGTGTCTAGGTAGGCTTGATCCTCCCCCGTGGCATCCGGCTCAATCACCAGATTTGCCTCTGGGCTATTGAGGCTGTGGCATAGGGGATTGGTGGCTCGCTGCCCGAAGGAACAGAGGGTGCGGAGGGAAAGACCGGGGGCCACAAATACGGTGGCCTCAATATCAGGTCGTTGGCGATGAAGACAGTCCATAATGCCTAGGGTGAATGGCATCCCAATGGCGAGTTTGGCGGCTTTGGAGCCGGGGAGAAAGGCGAGGGTAGGGGAGTGGGGGAGTGGGGGAGTGGGGGAGTGAGGGAGTGGGGGAGTGGGAAGGTCGGCCATAAGGTCGCCGACGATGGTGAATTTGGCATGGTATTTACGGGAGACTTTAGCGAGGACTCGATGGTTCATGGCGGCGTAGCGATCGCCCCAGCGGTGCCAGCGGGTATCCCATTCCCCGTAGATGACAATGCGATAGCCCAAGCGTTTGCCGATAATAATCGGAAAAAGTTGATCCCCCCCCAGGAAGACCACCACGCCGCGATCGCGCCAGTCCCATCGTTCAGCCGTTTTTCCCCGGATTAAAAACGGCCAGAAATCCCGCGCCCCTTGAATCCGATCAATTTCCCCATACTGACGGGCGATCGCCACCTCTTGACCGGAGGCATGGGGACAGGGGGATAACACCAGGGAAATGCGAACATGACGGCGATCATGGCCCAACTGCTGCCGTAGTGCCTGAACCAGAGGCCGCACCCAAGTGGATACCTCCCCCGGTCCATTAGACAAAATCAGAATATCAACAGGCGTGGCCCTTGATTCAGGAGAGTTTCCTGAGGACGATAATGAGTTGGGGGAAACAGAAGCGGATAATGATCCGGTGGAGCGATCGCTAGAATTGGACATAGCACTAGGTTGATTTGGGGAGGGGGCTGAGGCATTGTACCTGTTTAGCGAAGGGGGGAAACTCCGGTCCTCCCCCTTTGCAAGGGGGAGTTAGAGGGGGTAAAGCTAAACACATACGAGGCATTCACCCAGCCCCCTCCCCTAAAATCAGAGAACATAACTAAACCACGAATCAATTTTACAGGAGTCTTTCAGGGATCTTGATCCCGATCGTTTCTCCACTGGGGATCAATGGTAGACTGCTGTTCAAGAT
Source organism: Leptolyngbyaceae cyanobacterium (assembly GCA_035284985.1). Taxonomy (GTDB): domain Bacteria; phylum Cyanobacteriota; class Cyanobacteriia; order CAKZMO01; family CAKZMO01; genus JAAHGY01. The sequence continues at coordinate 785 of JAYKIC010000472.1, read as the reverse complement.
AATTTATCGTTCCATTCTCCCTGCCGATTTCCAATTTCTTCCTATTCTCCATTCCCAATTTTTTGTTACACCGCTCTTAAAACTGTCATTGTTAATCATGGGTAATCGATTTAACCAGTCACTCATCCACCAACCGCTTGCCTATCTTCTGCTCACCCCAATGATGGCGATCGCCCTCGGCTTAGGGTGTGACCGTGAAATGGTAATGGCCCAATCCCCACCGATGCCTGTGATGCCGCCGACCGATCACGATGGGGCGATTGAATTGGACAGTGAAGGAAATACTGAGCCAACAGTCATTAATCCTGATGAAAATACTGAGGATCTGGGCTTGGAGGTTGAAAGCCCCCTTGATAGCGATTTAGGGTCGGAGTCCTTGGATGGGGATGGGTTGAATGATGGCGGGATCAATGGTGACGCAGTAGACGATCTGGATGCAGGGAGCGATCGCCCCCATCTGGACGATCCAGATCCGCAACCCGATAACGACATTAACAACGCCATTGACGAAAATATTTCCCCAATTCTGGAGCAACTAGAGCCAATTGATCCCGGTGATCTTGATCTGAATGATCTTGATTCCAGTGATCTCGATGCTAGTGACCTTGACCCCAGCGACCTTGACCCCAGCGACATTGAAACCGATACAGACTTCAATCTTGATGGTCGTCAGATTGACGATCTTAATGAAGCCATCGGGGAAGATCTGGTGCCACCCTTAATCGACTTTTTGCAAAACGGCATTGAACTACAGGTCGAACCTCCCACTACCGGGCCTAACCCTC
>JAYKIC010000471.1:0-10733 GCA_035284985.1 Leptolyngbyaceae cyanobacterium | reverse complement strand
CAAGACGTTGTGCTATTCAAAGTCAGTGAGAATGCTAGGTCACTCAGTTCGATTGCTACTCCACTACCTAAAATTCTGGGATGTTCCAGTTCCAGCATGATTCATACCTGTATCCAGCAACGCCTTTTAGGTTAATGGGATTGCAAGTACTGCTCAAGCTTAGCGGCCAAATCCCTCACATAGGGTTCTTCAAACAAGGCACTATGTAAACCCCTAACGACTTCAAGTTCAATATCTGGGCAACCGAGAACCTGCTGAAGTTTGCTCAAGTCAGCAAACTTCACCTCACTGGACAATAGCATCGTAATGGTCGAGCCATGGTATTGGGGCTGGCAGGGAAGGGCCGTTTCGATATATCGGCGATAGAAAATTTGGTCTTTTTTACTCGTCTCCAGTAATTGCAGTCGCTCATCAATGGTGAGTTGGTCGTCTTGCTCTTCTGGAATTTGTTGGTTTAATGATCGAAACAACAACCGCTGACTCCGCTCACGGAAATAATCCCAGCCAAATTCACACATGAGCAGGAAACGGTGCCACCATTTGCTGGTGTAGGTTTGGAATAAACTATCAATCAGCCCCACAAAGGCGATCGCCTCACCTTGTTGGTGGAGCAACCGTGCTAGCTCCAGGGTAAGAGGACCATCTTGACAATATCCAGCCAGTTGATAGGGGCCATGGGGTTGTATCGTCCGGAGATCGGTTAAGAACTGACGGGCAATAGCTTCAATGGTTAATGGCTCTGGACGATCATCAAAGAGAGAACGAATGCTAAAAATGTTGAGACCATAAATGGGTTGATCCTGACTAATCCAGGGCAGTAAGGAGCGAGCCTGACTGATGGAGTTGATAAAAAATAGCGGACGTTTAGTACCAGTAGACCGCAGCGCAACCAAAGAAGATGGCGGGATCTCCTGATTGTTGCTTAAGACGGCGGCCAATTCTCGCATGGTTTGTGCCTGGAATAGCGCCGTAATCGGGACTGGGCAATTTAGCATCGTCTCAGCCTCGGCACACAGTTGAGCGGCCAGCAAGGAATTTCCGCCCTGATCAAAAAAGTTATCGTGACCCGTCATCGTTGGACAGTTGAGAATCCGCTGGCACAGGTTGACCAGTCGCAGTTCCAATATGCTTTCTGGCTCACCCTTGGCAGAAGGAACAGCGGTTGCCGGGATTTGAGGCCGAGGTAACGCTCGGCGATCGACTTTGCCATTGGCATTGAGGGGTAGATCCTCCAACACCACCACCGTTGACGGCACCATGTAATCGGGAAGCTGCTGCTTAAGCTGTTGTCGTAAGGCATCTGGGTTCAGGGTCTGCGCGGTGTTTGGTACCACATAGGCTACCAAACGCTTGTCCCCTGGTTGATCCTCCCGCACGATGACAACGACTGTTTTAACGGTGTTGATTTGGGCGATCGCCGTTTCAATCTCTCCCAACTCGATGCGGAAACCCCGGAGTTTGACCTGATTATCCAAGCGACCCAAAAACTCCACCGCACCATCCGGCAGATATCGCACCAAATCCCCGGTTTTATACAACCGCTCCCCTGATTCATGGGCAAAGGGGTGGGGAACAAACCGCTCAGCCGTTAACTGAGGCCGATTTAAGTATCCCTGGGCCAGACCATCACCACCAACATATAGCTCCCCAGGAATGCCCATGGGTACAGGCTGACGCTGGGAATCCAAAATGTAAATAGTAGTGTTGGCAATAGGCCGACCAATGGGAATGGACTGATCGGCAGGGAAGGACGACGGCACGGAATAGCAACAGGTAAAGGTGGTATTTTCCGTGGGACCATAGCCGTTGATCAGGGTGCAGTGGGGCAATTGCTGGACCGCTCGCTGTACATGGGAAACGGACAGCACATCTCCACCCGCTAGCAAATAGCGCAGGGAGTGGAATCGGTCCAAACTATGGTCCACGACTAGGTGGAACAGCCCAGAAGTCAGCCACAGAATCGTGACGTGGTGGTCTGATACGGCTTGAGCGATGGTGCTTGGGGTGGGGGTGGGTTCAGGAAACAACACCAGTCGCGCCCCATTCAGCAGTGCGCCCCAGATTTCTAAGGTTGCGGCATCAAAGGCAATGGGGGCAAGTTGGAGAAACGTATCATCGGCGGTAATATCCAGATAATTGGTGTGTTTCACCAGGCGCACGACCCCCCGGTGGGGCACGCACACGCCCTTGGGTTTGCCTGTGGAACCGGAGGTATACATGACATAGGCTAAATCCGTGGCCATCACCCCAGGGTTCACATTGGGGGTCGGTTCCGCCTCCAGCCCTAAATCAGCCGCATCCATGGCGATTAGCCGGATTGAAGGAGGGAGCAAACTAATGGCATTGAATTGCTTAGCTAAAGCACTCGTTGTCAACAACACAGAAACCTGAGTGTCCTCCAGCATAAAGCCCAGCCGTTCTTCAGGATAGTTGGGGTCGAGGGGAACATAGGCGGCCCCGACTTTGAGGATGGCCAGCAGACCAATCACCATGGCAAAGGACCGATCAAGGCACAGCCCCACTAGGGTCTTCGGTTCCACATGGAGCGATCGCAATCGATAGGCTAGCTGATTGGCTTGTTGGTTTAGCTCTGCATAGGTGAGGTGTTGGTTGTCACGCACCAGAGCTACTGCATCAGGGGTGCGGTCTGCCTGGGCCTCAAATAATCGAATTGAGCGTAGTGGTTGAGGGCAACTTGCTTAATCCGGGCTAGCAACTCAACGAAAGAACTACCGTGGGCAAAATCGCTGCAAAAGGGCACCAAATTGGCAAAGCAGCCCACGGTGTCTTCTAGGGCCGAGGCAGCATTGCGACTCCCAATGGGGGAACTGACCACCACCTTTTCTTGGGCCGTGTAGCGATGGAGCAGGATAGAAAACGTTGCTAGGAGCGTCATAAATAGGGTTGCCCCATACCGCTGACCCAGCATTTCCACAGATTGAATCAAGGCGGTATCAATCAGAAACCGCGTTGTTTGGCCCCTAAAACTTTGGCTTCCAGGACGGGGGCGATCGCTGGGCAATTCTAACAACGGCGATGCTCCGGCTAGGTGATCAGCTTTTAGAGAGGCTCCTAGTGTTTATTGGGACACTGCGTGCATTTTGGCTCTATTTAACTCTACCTTCATCTAAATCTTTGCATGAATACACTGTGTACGATGGTCAAGTCTTGCGCAAGGAGTGGATCTTAAATGAAGATCTGAGTCTTTCTACTATTCAGCCTCCTTGCTGGGCGAGAGAATAAAGGGGTTAACACGGATATCAAGTTATCTTATATTTTTATTTTAACGCCAGCAATTCTCAGTTTGGCGTTGAATCTCTGCAAGACATGAAATCTGACACGAGAGCATCAGGTTTTCAAGAGACGTTATTGACATTGTTCTCAATAGTGCCAGGTGAATTTTCCAACCTGAGAATTGCTGATTTTTTCGTTATCAAGCTAAGGCTATTTTGACACGACTTGTCAAAATAGCCTTAGCTATACCTCACGTTATCAACAGCAAAGAGGTATCGGTATGGTTGATAGAATTTAGGAAAGGGGGCGATCGCCTAAGCCGTCGTAGCAGATTGTAAGCAATCCGTAATTCTTTCCGCTAATTTTTCCACATATCCCACCTCAAACAAGGTGTGGTGATAGCCTGGAATCTCGTGTAGATCCACCCCACCCCTAGCCATTTCACCTAATTTGGGCGTGTTGAGTGGCATCCATTCACAGGATAACAGCAGGACAATTTTGCCAGGGTAAGCTTCTCCTTGATATTGATGGGATAGGTGAATAAACCGTTCGAGAAAGTTAATATCGAGGTCTTCCTGAGTAACCTGCTGTTGATAGAAACGTTTCATTATTCTAGAATAGTGAACCATTTTGATTTTCAGGGCTTCCGCAACTCGCAATACTTTGACCCCTAAATAGCCCAGACCTAACCGCCGTAGGTTTTGCCAATGGGCTGCTACACTGGGCGTTTTCTCATCCCAAATCGCATCAATGAACAGCAGCAATTGAATCTCATGGCCTTGACGTTGCATCTGTTGGGCAATTTCTAAGGTGAGACGACTATCACCACAGTAAGCAATGAGTTGATATGGTCCAGTGGGTTGAATCGTCAAGATATCCGTGACCATGTCGGAAGCGATCGCTTCCACCGTCACCGCCTCTAAGTTACGGTGATAGCGCTGGGTCAAACCAAAAATATTAAGACCGTACACAGGCTGATCAACATCGAGATGGGGAAGCAACTGGCGCAACGATGCTTGAGAGTTGACGAAAAAGAAGGGGAGTTTATTCCCATCTGGTCGAGACAATGTCAACGAGGGCAACTTCACCACCCCGTCATTCTGAAATTGGTCAGCGAAAGTCGCAACAGTAGGGGCGGCAAATAATTGCGCCGGAACAATGGTTTGGCCCAAGACTTCGCCCATTCGACGACACAATTCGATCGCCAATAACGACTGCCCTCCAACGTCAAAGAAATTATCGTCAATACCAATGTCAACCTTTAAGAGTTCCGACCAAATCTTGACTAGACTAGATTCCAACTGATTACGGGGTAAGGATAAGCCTGTTTTGGCAACGGGATCAACCTGAAGGGATTGGAGGGCACGCCGATCAATTTTACCATTGGGATTGAGTGGCATAGTATCTAACCAAATACACTGGCTAGGGACCATATAGTCTGGTAACTTAGCTTTCACAAACTCCCGGAGATCCATGATATCCGTTCGATGATCCCCCTGATGGGAATCCGGATTACCCCCTGTTATATAAGCGATCAATTGCTTCTCCATCCCCGCATCCCGCACCAACACAGCAGCATTAGCCACCAGCGGATGTTGCCGCAACGTCGATTCAATGTCCCCTAGTTCAATCCGAAATCCCCGAACCTTGACCTGTTGATCCACTCGGCCTACAAAGGCCAGTAGGCCATCTGACAGCCAACGCACTAAGTCCCCTGTTTTATAAATGGGCTGAGGGGCAGAATCCGCGAAGGCTCGAGTAATAAAACGTTCGGCAGTCAGTTCTGGACGATTGAGGTAGCCAAGGGCCAAGCCAGCCCCTCCAATATATAGTTCTCCTATCTCGCCATCTGGAACAGGCTGGAGAAGATCGTCTAAAATATAGAGACTAGCGTTTAAGATCGGACGACCAATGGGAGCGATCGGTTCAATACGATCGCTCTCACAAGTCCAGGAGGACGCATCAATTGACGCTTCGGTGGGACCATAGACATTATGCAGCTTGGGCGGATTGTCAAAGGAGGAAAATTGCTGAAAAAACAGGGATTGCAGTTCTCCTGGTAGTGCTTCACCCCCACAAAACACATGCTTGAGTGTGGCCAAACGTCCCAATTCAGGTTGTTGTAACAAGACTTGCAACAACGATGGTACTAGGGCAATGACGGAAACCTGCTGCTGGGCAATTAACTCCATCAAGTAATGAATATCCTTTTGCCCCCCTGGTTTGGGTAAAACCACTGGGGCACCACAGGTGAGTGGCCAGAAAATCTGCCATACTGATGGGTCGAATGTAAAGGAAATATTTTGGAGAACCGGATCGCTCCCGGCCAAGGGAAAGGTGAGATGCCGCCACTGCAACTGATTGAGAATACCACGATGGGGCACCATCACCCCTTTTGGCGAACCCGTAGACCCGGACGTATAGATAACATACATGACCGATTCCGGGTCAATACTTTGGTTGAGGTTTTCCGTGAGATTGGACTCAACGCTAGCCCACGGTTGATCAAGAGCAACCGTTTGGACTCCTGATTGAGCAAAACGTCCCCCCAACTCATCTTGGGTCAGAACAAGCTTAACCGCTGTTTCCTCTAGGACAAAATTCAGCCGATCGGTCGGAATTCCCGGATCGAGAGGGACATAACCACCCCCGACTTTAAGAATGGCCAGGATTCCCACCACCATGGCGGGCGATCGCTCCACACAAAGGCCAACCAGAGAACCTGGACCTACTCCCAAGGCTTGCAGAGAGTGGGCTAATTGGTTGGCTTGCTGGTTAAGCTGGCCATAGGTGAGGTGTTGGATGGTAATTGCTGGGTCGGTGGACGGGTCATCCCAGAGGAGGGCGATCGCCTCTGGTGTCTGCTGCACCTGGGCTTCAAACCACTGATGGACAGCAGTTATCCCCTCAGGTAAGCCAGCCCTAACTACCGGAGCCAAACTATCATTTTGAGAGGGTATGAAGTCCTCAAGCACACCTGCTAACCCAACAGAATTCTCAAGAATCATGATGCTCACCTATGAACCATGTTGGAGAGAGTTAAAAACCAATTTATAGCAATTGCAGCGCCATACACTGGAGTTAAGCTCGGTATAACAATGCAGGTGCCTCTCCCCACTAACATCTCTGTGTTCACCGCTACACTAACTGATCTATATCAAACCATGCCTCCAGCCAATCCTCTGACAAAGGAGTGAACTCTTTATGGATGATTAAAAGTTAAGTAAAGACCCTGTTCGCGTATTCCTCAGTTTCCCGGTCAACATCCGATAACATCAGTGTCAATACAGAAGCTAAGGGCTTAAACACTGGACCAAGGGAATAAGATGGCACGGCATCCTCATGATTTCTACACCCTAGATACTTAAGTTTACCTTGCTGCCGTTCTTTTTGCCTGCTACATCAGAGTAAAGAACGGCATCACCGACGTAATGACTACCATACAGTGGATTCATCTCCCAGAAAACCACAGTCTTCATAAACAGATCAAAATCCATAAAAGTTAAGCACAGCTTTTCTGAAGCTATTGTTCAAGCTAGGGAGCAGCCTTAATGTTCTAAATATAGGTACCGGAGTTATAGATACCAACATCAAGTGTTCCAAGCTTGATCAAAAAATCAGGGTGTAAGGCGGGACTTCAAGTCAGATACGGAAGCGTTGTTAAAAACCTGACCGATGCAACAGGGTAACAGGGCATGTTTGTCCCGTAACTTTGTATACCCTACATTAGAACTTTATATGACTGAGATTGAACCTGATTGACGTTTTTTCTTCACCAGCCAGCCAGGAAAAAGAATGATCTAGGCTATGACGTAAGTGCCATACAGTGATTAGGCTTGAAAGAAACCAGAGTCTTCATAAACAACTCAAAATCGATGAAAGTTCAGTGAAGCTCATCTAAAACCATTTCTGATACTACTGAGAAGCACTAATATTCTAAGTGTAGACACTTAAGTATGATACTGGTATCAATGGATTGAGTCCTTGATAAAGGGAACAGGGTGTAGGTGGTGTCATCCGTAATTCTTGGGTCATAAAGGTCGTTAGACTCCCGGAACACTCGGATAGCCCAAGTCAATCGAGTTTTATGTGAATTGAGATTTGATTCGCAATCATCTATGAGTCGTTTCTTCACCGCGATCGCCTCCATTCAGCTTACGTATTGAGCGGTGCCTTGGAGTATTAATTCAACATCTCACCATTATGCAACTTCTTACCTCGGCTGATTTACACCAAAGCTCATCCCACCATCCCTGCCTCAATGAAATTGAGCAGTGGGTCCATAATTTTCTAGGCCAACCCCATCCAGAATTAGGTCGTTCCGGTGCTGTATGCCCTTTCGTACCCCGTGCCCTCCGTAGCAACACGGTTTACCTAGGAGCCGTAGAAACCAGTGGTCAGAGCGTTGATACCCTGACTCAACTCGTACAGGATTACTGCAATACCTTTTTAGCGTTAGAACCCAAAACCGGGCCATCAGCAGTGTACAAATCGATTTTGTTGGTTTTTCCTGATGTAACCGAGGAAGAAGCTCCCGAAATAGTAGATGTGATTCAAAAACGACTCAAACCCTTGTTTGTCGATCAGGGGTTGATGATTGGTGAATTCCATAGCCGCAATGAAAGTCCAGGATTACACAATCCAGATTTTCGTCCCCTACGCAGTCCAATTCCCATGCTAGCCATCCGGTTTATGGCTTCATCCGATTTACCATTCCTCAGTCGCACCACCGATGATCCAGCCCTGCGGCTGCGCTACCTTCAAGCCTACGTGACCCGGATGAGTGGAGAACACCATGCGGCCAAATCCCTAGTTTATGCTCAGGAAGCGATCGCCCTAGCTGAAGCAGAACTGCGGGGCGAAACCGTGGTGGCGGCCCCCGCTAAAACCTGTCCAATGCGCCCCATCTTCAATGCATTTAAGGCGATCGCCCAACAGGTGAAGGGCATCGGGCGTTGGGTATCTAACCTCATTCCCTGGCCCCTAAAACCCAACGCGACCTATTGAGCTTCAGGACAGGGACATCACGCCTTAAGTTCATTTTTCCTCTACGATCCTCTAACTAATCGGGTCGGCAAAAATTGAGCTAACCCGTTCTAAGAAAGAGCAGCAACAGAGACACGGGCCGCAACCTGTTGAGCGATGGCGGTCAAAGCCTGGGCTGAAGCTGACTCCGGTGCATTGATAACGATGGGGATACCGCGATCGCCCCCTTCCCGCACGGGCATTTCCAACGGCACACCACCCAGTAAGGGCAAGCCCAACTCCTCCGAGGTATGCTTGCCACCGCCAGAGCCAAAAATATCATATTGGCGATCGGGCAAATCTGGGGGAATAAAATAGCTCATATTTTCCACAATACCCAACACTGGAACATTCAATTGTTGGAACATCCGCAATCCCCGACGAGCGTCCTGAATCGCCACATTTTGAGGTGTCGTCACAATCACCGCCCCAGCCATCGGAACAGCCTGAGCCAGGGTAAGCTGGGCATCCCCCGTACCTGGCGGCATATCCACAATCAAATAGTCCAGCTCACCCCACGTCACCTGGTAGAGAAACTGGCGAATAATCCCGTTAAGCATGGGACCACGCCAAATCACAGGCTGATCCTTGTCAATCAAAAAGCCCATGGAAACTAGCTTCACCCCATAGTTAAAAGCGGGTTCAAGCACTTGCTGGCCATTCTCACCATCCTGCACCAGCACCTTCGCGTCAGCCAATCCCAGCATCGTGGGCGTGTTAGGACCGTAGATATCCGCATCAATCATGCCAACTTTCGCCCCCGCTTGCGCTAAGGCAACGGCAATGTTAACCGCAACGGTACTTTTGCCCACCCCTCCCTTGCCGCTGGAAACGGCAATGATATTTTTCACCCCATCAATGCCTTGACGATCGGGTAATGCCTTCTGCTGAGGGGTTTCCGCCCCCACTTCCACCGTTACCGACTCCACTCCTGGCAAAGTTTTCACCGCATTCTCGCACTCTTCCTTAATAAATTCCTTCAGCGGACAGGCAGGAGTGGTCAGCACCAGGGTAAAACAAACATGTCCCCCCTCCACTGCAACATTGCGAATCATATTGAGGTCCACCAGGCTCTTTTGCAGTTCTGGATCTTGAACCGGACGCAACACGTCGAGAATAGCAGCAGTGTCAAGGGTTTGAGCAGTCATAATAAATCTGAATTAAACGCCGATAAATGGGCAGATGAAAGGGATGAATAACCCGCCCTTGTTATCTTAACGCCTTGAGCTTAAGGTTTTGTCCACAAAAAATAGGATGATCCTTTACCCATAGGTTAGACCACGGCTTCGGCACAAAAGAAATCAGGAACCGGAAAGGGCGACGAAATTATGCGGCTACACTGGCGACTAGTGCCTGGAACCGAGGATTCTGGCGAATGCCGTCAAAATCCGATGTACTTTGAGCAATCACCCGATAGAGATAGGGACTAATGACAAAGGTGCGATACAGGCATTTCAGGACCGCCTCTAGGTCATTAAGGCGAACATAACAACGGGCTTTGCCGTACCAAGCATTAGCATTGTGGGCATCTAAGTCGATGGCGCGGTTAAAGCTACGGAGGGCGCGATCATATTGTCTCATGTTGATGAATACGGTGCCTTGATAAGCCAGGGCGGTGGCATATTGAGGATTGAGGAGCAACGCTCGTTGCAATGACTCCTGCGCTCGGCGGTATTGTTTGACACTATTTTCGGCAACAGCACGGTTATACCAAGCGCGGTAATCCTGCGGTCTCAGAGCAATGGACTGGTTGAAGCAGGCGATCGCCTCCTGATAGTGTTCCAACTGATTTAAGGCAGTGCCCCGGTTATACCAAAGTTGGGCATTTTCTGGCTCCTGTTCTAGGGCGCGATCAAAGTGCATCACCGCCTGATCGTACTCTCCCTGTTTTGCTAGCACTAACGCCTTACCATGCCATGCTAAGGTATAGGCCGCGTCGAGGTGGAGGGCTTGGTTAAAGCTGGCGATCGCCGCCTCAAACTCTTCCAATCCCAGCAGAGCATACCCACGATTCGTCAACGTTTGCGGATTATTTCCATACATTTTCAAAGCCTGGTCAAATCGTTGTAGAGCATCTTGATATCGCCCTTGGGTATATAGCTGACTACCCTGACGATAGAGTAGCGTTGCATCCTGACTAGCACTCATGCCCCTTCCCAACCGTATTAGATCTAAAATTTACTAAAACTCAATCTTTAAACCGCTTGCTGGGCTAAATTTACGGAATTTTAGTTCGTAGAAGATGCATAGGACAGTAGAAGATCTCAGCCAGGTATCAAATCAATGCAGTAAAAATAAGCTACATTTGATTGCAATTGAATACCCCATGGTTCAATTACCGAGAGCGGATTAATGAGAATCCATAGCTCCCCATTAGTATGGCTTGGCATCAATGTCAAAGTGACAAACTGGCACATCTCCAATCGGAAGACGGTACCAATAAAGTCTCTCCTCAAAATTGTCCCAACAACTTT
>JAYKIC010000470.1:0-4525 GCA_035284985.1 Leptolyngbyaceae cyanobacterium | reverse complement strand
ACACTCTCTGTAACCGCAATGACGGTAGCAGTCACCTGGCCGTGGATGATTTCTGTGGTAATAGGAGGGGGCGCGATCGCCACCTGGACAGCGCATTCAGGGCAGTGGGACCGAGCATGTTCAATGCCACAGCTAGGGCAGGTTTGCCAGCGAAGTTGGTCGAGGAGCGATCGCGGAAACTCCCCCCGCCAATCCTGTTCAAAAACTTGATGAAAATGATGTAATAGGTCATCGGATAGCCGTTCTGGGGGCAGCGCAGGTTTGGGATAGCGCACTTCTGGATGAAATACGGTGATCCGGTGCAAGGGACGTGCTGCATGGGGTACAGCTTTTGCTTTATCCTTAGGTTTATAAATGCCGCCGTAGGGATCGACAAACAGGAGACACTGCATCAGCATCACGGTGAAGGCATACCAATCGGAGTCAGGGCTGTGCTTCTGTTGGAGGATGGGGGAGGTTCCTTGGCGATGCGTGCTCCGCACAGGTAAACCAACGCACAGCAACGGATCAACAACTCGTGCTGTAAACATTGAGCAAGGAAATTCACCAAATTGAAATGAATCCGCATCAATGATATATGCCTGGGTTCCCTTGATCAGCACATTCAGGTCATTAAAATCACCGATTACCACATGGAACTGATGGAGTTGGGTTAAGGTGCGATGTAAATCCTGGAAAATCTGCACCACGGTTTGAGCGGTGATGGATTGGCGGAAGGAGCGATCGCCATAGCGCAACAACACCTCCGTATCCTGCAACAAGGGCATGGTGTAGCCCAGTATCCGCTGTCCCGTGGCATCGGTCGCCAACTCCAGCGGACTCACCACCCGATCGGGCAGGTTTGGCGGAAACTGACGCAATTTTTGCTGATGTAGATCCAGGCGATCTGCCGCTGCCTGTTGTGCGTCCGGCATCCCAGCAAAATCCGGGTGATCCGGCGGCTTAAACACTTTCAACGCTTGGTCTTTGCCTATTTTGAACACATCCGCCTCCCCCCCCTTGCCAATGGCACTGCGGGCACTAATCCTAACCTTTTTGCGATTAACGTAAATATCCATTGTTTTTAGTTCCCCTGTGTCCCAATTTCCGAGTGGGATAAACATTAGAGCCTCTGTTTTTTCCAAGAGGCGGAGCCTCTTCAACATTCCCAGCGTCCCGCTGGGAATCAGTGGTTAACGCCCTAATTTCCTGATCGCCGCATCACTACCAACGTCGTATCATCGTGCAGCAATCCTCCCAATTTAATTAATTGTTGTTGTGCCCAATCAGCTTTTATAGATTCCCGATTAATTAGTGATAAGCGCCGCCGAATCAAGTCTGGATTCTTGAAATAGCGATCTTCGCACCAAAACTGACTCAGATTGCCCACTCGTTCTGATTTTCCGGGTAGCGGTTGGGAGGCGATCGCCCCCCAATCTCCCACCCCATCACTACCAATCAACACTGACTCCACCGTCGCTGTCGCTACTTGACGGTATACCTTGATATCACAGAAATCTGGGGGCAAACCAGGAAGCCTATCCGCCAGCAAATAAGCTAGATAAGGCGGTGCATTATTGCTAAAAGGGCCAATGGTCTCGACTTCACCATTGAGAGCAAACACCCCATCCCCTACGCCAAAAAGGGTAGTGAGTTCGGGAGTAATGACTACACCGATGACGGTAAACAACAAATAATCACTAATGAACGTAGCAATCGACGGAGCAAAGTTGAGGGCGATCGCCTTCAGTTTTTTCACTATTGTCTCCTGCACTGTCGGCCAAAACTGATCATCTACCAAGCCTAGTTCTAACTCTTGGAGGGTTTGACTCATCGTGTTTAGGACCAATTGCGCCCCCAATTGTGCCCCGACTTCGCTAGAGGGGGCACTGCCACAGCCATCACAGACAATGGCGATCGTCCCCTCCCTTTGTTGGGAATACGCAAAGGCATCTTGATTATTTTGCCCCTTGCGGAGATGCTGATATCCCAAAATAGACCCACCTGCAATGTCAAAGCCCAGTGCCATAAGTTCTTGCCCTCGATAGTGTTTAATATACACTAATCTCAATATCCCTATAGTAGTGTCTAAAATACACTATGTCAATAGCAAGGTTTGGAAGATCTCCTCTCCCTTGGTCTGTCTTGGAGATCGTGGTATTGCTCAAGGCTGGTTGACTGACACAAAAAATCCGGTATTGGGCGCGGAAACCGCTCCCCTAGAAGGGATTGGGGCAATGTAGGGGTCAGGTCGCCTGACTCAATCCAGGGTAAAGGTTTTGCCAGTTTTGCCAGTCAACTAAATCTCTGTTGACAACTGCTTTGGTCATCCATGAGTTAAGAATCGAGGATTAAATAACCTTTAAATGTTCTAAGTCAATCTGAGTAACCTTACAGAATTATTGCTAAAATAGGGAGTCAACTTCAATCGCCAAAAATCGATCAAGGGCCAAGTATACCCAATAAACGGAAGACGTAGAATCAGTTCCGGTTTTCTGAAATCCCAACTGCTGAATCAAGGCTTCATAGCTAGGATGGATAATCAATGTGTGAAGGTCACAAATATTGGGAAAGTCCTGCTGCATCGTGATGAGGGTTTGTTGGGCATCTTTGAGCATTGTGGCTACGGCTTGCTGACGGTAGGGGGCATCAATGACCCAACTACGGATGAAAATAGCCCGACAGTCGCGATCGCCCACCGTCGCCATTGCAAAGGGATCAGTCTCCGATACGGCACTAAGATGCAGACCATTACTAGGGGAACCAAAGAAGAGCATTTCTGATGCGGCGCTAGTGGGATAAAAAACATAAAATCCAACGGGATTAAGATTATCGCAACGACGTAATACCCGCATTCCAGTGGCATACTGATCGGCCCACTGCCGCAAAATTCGACTAATGCGATAGGGAACTAGATCCGCATTGCGGTTCATCCAGTTGTAGTTTTGGGCCAACAGATTCGCCACTGGAATCACATCACAGCGGGGATTAAATCCATCCACGGCCACCTCAATTTCCTCCCCCCCTTCAGCCTGATCTTGCAGTTCTGGTAAGGGATTGATAGCGATCGCTAACGTATTGCCGTCAAATGTTTTGCGAACCAACCCCAATGCCGCCAACTTATCCAGCATCATGCCAGCGGAGCGATCGCTGCCCCGATCACCCTCTGGATAAAACAACACCGAGGCTTCCCGGCAAGTGCAGCTCACATCCCCTTCTGGCAACCCCAAATTCTGTACAGGTTGCATCCCATCTGCATTCTGCTGGGCTTTTTGCTTCAACCACAAATAGGCCCACAATCGCACAAAACATTCCGCCCGTCGCCGGGTCAATCCGACTCGGCCCATCAGCAACGATACATACTCGCGCTGACGATTATGGGCAAACCATTCATCTATTTGTTCTGGTCCCACGCTTCACCATCCACAGCCAAGTTGCTTGGGTTTCTGCTATGTATCTATTAAAACCTAAAATGTCATCTTCTAGATTGTAAATACAACACTATACCTAGACTGTATCGCCTAAAATTACATCTCCAGCCATTATCGAGTGTTATATCTTTGAGCAGACTATAAATCCAGAAAATTTCCACCCAAAATTAGAGGAATATGAAACTTTTTAAGATGTCCATATTCAGTTCCAGATAATCCTGATTTTTTTCAACACTTTATTGCTGCAATTGACTGTAATACATGGCGATCGCCCCTTAGATAATGAAGTGAAATATGGAAAAACATAACCGTATTTACTGAAAATATTGTATCAATAAAGTTATTAATTTGACAAAAAATATATTGGGAAAATGATTATTACAGGGAAGATTTATCTGATGTCTAAACTTAGAACTAAACATGAGAATAAACGAAGCTATTCCGTTCAAAAAAACAATTGAAACACTATAATAAACGAGGTTCTTAAATTCTATCGAATCGAAGGGATTAAGGACAGTGAATCATCACTAGGGCGCATTATCATGACATTCAAGATTCTCAGTTTAGATGGAGGCGGGATTCGCGGCGTTTTATCGGCCAGAATTCTGCAAGAAGTAGAGCAGCAGATCCAAGCAAAGTACGGTCAACGGTTAGATCAGTACTTTGACTTAATTGCCGGAACGTCTACAGGTTCACTTATGGCTGCCGGACTTTGTTTGGGTAAAGATACCCAAACTTTACTGAAAATGTATCACGATCGCGGTCGGGAAATTTTCCCTGAGCACATACGCCTGCGGCGCAAACTGCCTCTAGTCGGACGACTATGGGGCTTTCTCTACCCCCATGGTGATCCCGAACGGGGAATTCCAGGTTTATCCACTGTTTTGCAGAATACGTTTGGCAATATTACGATCGCTGACGTGGGTGAAAAAATAATCACAACCAGTGGTGCTGTGGTGGAACGACCTATTTTGTTAATAATGGCCGATGACACCCTTTCCCGCAACACTACCTTTTTTGCTAGTAATAATCCAGCCCAAAATCCTCGATGGTACGACCAATTTCCCCTATGGCGAATTTGTACCGCATCGGCATCCGCCCCAACTTTTTTCCCT
>JAYKIC010000469.1:0-4524 GCA_035284985.1 Leptolyngbyaceae cyanobacterium | reverse complement strand
ATATCAGTGGCAATAATTCCCACACTCACCAGCAGTTGTACCATAATCCGCAGTAACCAAGATTCCTCTGTTACATAGGATGGTCCCTCGGCCATTCGGTTTTGCAATTCCTGCCAAGAGGTAAGCTGGGAAAACGTTTGCCCGTTGCTGGCTTCCTGATTGGCTGCCTGATCGTTGAGGCCGGAGGACGGTGAAACCCCATTTTGGGAGGGCTGTTGTATCTCTGGTGGCGTTTGGCTTGTCATGATAACCGCAACACAATAGATTCAGAAGATTCAGAAGTCATATTCAGCATTCCCATTCTGCGATCGGAATACAGCACTTTTAGCCTAGCCCATTCCTCCTCAAAACGCCTTAGGTCAAAATCCAAAAAAAATTGACTCTCCACTATAGAGGAGACTTTACAATCTCAAAGGGATTATGAAGAGAACCCCAATCTTATGGGGTGTATGTCGAGTAATGAATGGAGAACAGAATGAATTTTAAGTTTTTGCGTCAGGCGGTTGCTGTAGTGCTTGTTGTTGCTACTTTCGTCCTTTCCAGTGTTTTTGTGGCCTCCCCTGCCATGGCTGCTGATACAACTGTAATTATGGGATCAAAAGGTTTGAAGTTTGAACCTAGCAAGGTTAGTGCTACTGCTGGAGATACAATCACCTTTGAGATTGGTATGGCACCTCCCCACAACGTAGTGTTCACTGATAAAACTGATGGTGCTACAGCTCTAAACGCTGCACTGGGTGATGCTAAGAAGGGTTCTGATTTGATCAGAAGCGGTGAAGTGACTTTGACTGTACCCGATGGAGTAGCTCCTGGTGACTATGCATTTGCTTGCACTCCCCACCGTGGTGCTGGCATGATTGGTAAGCTTACGGTTGAGTAATCAAAATCCACAATAGCCGGAATTCCAACCTGAGTGAGGAAATCTGGATAAGGCGATGGAGTACCTAGTAGTTGGGTACTCCATTGTTGGTTTATAGGGCTGTTGGTTTATGGGACTGTTGGTTTATGGGACTGTTGGTTTATAGGGCGATCGCTAACCCAGCGCCAACCCAGGAAGGGTTCCATCCCATCTACTCTCCCTAATCCTTCTACCGTGTACCCACAAGTCGAACCACCCCCTCTAACTCCCCCTTGCAAAGGGGGAGGACCGGAGTTTCCCCCCTTTGCTTTCGCGAAGCGTGTCCGGAGGACGTAGGGGGATTAAGGGGGGTAAAGCCGGGTTTTCCGGCTTCGCTAAACAGGTACCCCGCTGCGCGGGTACTCCACCCCAATTTTCGGACAGGTCTCTTGAGTCCCCTATTGAATGGGTTCTGCTTGACCACTGCTGACTAAGGCTTGATAAATCATGGCGGCCACTTCGGCGCGGGTTGCAGGTTGCAGGGGATTGAGTTTGGCTGGATCGGGATGGTTGACGACGATCCCCTTTTCTGTGGCGGCGGCGATCGCACTGATCGCTTCATCAGATCCCAACTTCCACGTCCGAAATACCTCAATATCCTCGTACAGACTCACCGTGGTGGCCACATCTTGACTGGGGCTATAGCCTAGCCCCTTGACTAGGGTAAATACCACTTCTGAGCGGTTAATGGGTTGTTCTGGTTTGAATAACCCGTCATCGTAGCCCGTCATAAATCCTTTCGCGGCGGTCTCTTGGATGGGAATCGCAGCCCAGTAGGTATCGGCCACATCAGGAAAGGGTTCAGCCTCTCCTCCCGGCGCTTGGGAGAAAACCTGGTTCAACAACGCCGCATACTCAGCCCGGGTCACGGGGGCATCGGGACGAAATTCAGCCACACCATCGACGCAGTTATCGAGGGTGTATCCTGCGGTTACGCCAAGATTTACCGAGGCTTGAATATAGCCGCTGGCCCAATGGTCAGCGGGTACATCTGAGAAGGTATCGCAATTGCCGGGGGAGGGGGTGACAACTCCATCCGGATTGGCTGGATCTGGATTACTGGGTTGATTGGGGTCAGATGGGTTGCCCCGATTGCATCCTTGCAACCAGGTGCCAGCAAGTAAAAGCCCAACAATGGCTGTTTTGCAAGTCTGGGATTGAAGCCAATTTTGGCGGTACTGTAAGCTCAATGCTAGGCTCATGGTTAAACGCTCCCTCACGGTAACAAAATTGATTTGGCTGATGGCTAGATGGGCGATCGCCCTCCTTCCACCTTGGAAGGTTTTGCAGGGTCCAACGAGACTATAGCTTACTTCAGGGAACTTGTGACTAGGTTAGAAACAGGGGAACTGTGAAGACGAAGGTGGCTTCATCAAAGGCACGCCATGTTAGTCATCTCTTGCTTGGCTTGGCAATCAGCCCTCGAAACAAATGGCGAGACTGTGTAATGTTTTTTAGGACGCGCCAATGGGGACAGTATGGCCGCATCCGTGCAAACTTTAAACACACTGAATAAGCAGACAGATTTTTAGGGTAATCTCTAGACTAAATACTTTTCTTGACTATTGAATTTTCCCTTATGGCCTACCGTTTCAGTTTATGGTCAGTCTTTTCAATCGCTAGAGTAATCCCCTTCTCCCTGCTAAGTATTTTGTTTTTGACTGAATCCGTACTGGCTCAGGGGCCTGAATCCTTAGGGGCTAACCCTAAATCCTTCGGAGATTGGTGTCGCTCCCTCGATACCTTAGACGATGAAGCGGCTCAGACTGTGGGGGTATTGTTGATGATTGCGGAGACACAGGAGTGCGATCGCGCCGATGAAATCCTCCCTCTTGCCCATCTCACAGTCTTGACTCTCCGGAACAATGAAATCGAAGATATACAGCCCCTTGGAACCCTAACCCGATTAACTGCGTTGTACCTTGATGACAACCAGATGGCTGATACCCGTGTCATTCCGGGTTTACCCAGGTTGCGATCGCTCACCCTAGCCGATAATTCTCTACAAGGTAATCCTATTGCTACTCCGTCTTCTGTGGTTGCCAACCTGGAAGAACTAGAGATGCCCTACCCAACCTTTGCAGAGTGGTGCCATGCTCGCAGTACTCTATCCCCTGCCACTCAATACACCATTGATTTGATGCTCACTCAAGCAGGCACTGAAGACTGCACCGCCGCAAATGACGTTTTGACTGCCATCGAAGCGCTCACGCTGCGAGACTGGGGGGATGGGGCCGATTTCCTTGATCTGTTTTCGGGTACACCATCCGACCCTGCCTCGCCCCGGATTAACCTATCGGATCTGCGACCGCTGACATCTTTGCCCCAGCTTAAGACCCTCAACCTCCAGGGAGGTATGTTGAGCGATCTTCAACCTTTGGCTTCGTTAATAAAATTGGAAACTCTCACCATTGTAGGTCACTCGGTTCAGGATATTACCCCCCTAGCGGCGCTCACCGCCTTGACACACCTGGAACTGCGGGAGACCCAGATTTCGGATTTGGGTGTGGTGCGATCGCTTCCAGCCCTAATTCACCTGGATATCACAGACAATGCTGTCGTTGACCTTAGCCCCTTACAAGATGCCCCTCAACTGCAAATTCTGGCCATCAGCGGCAACCCTGTCCGCGACTTTAGCCCATTGTCCGCTTTAACCCAGTTGAGAAGTCTCGATTTGGCCGCTCAATCCATCACTGACCTAGCTGTACTGGCTCCCCTAGTTCACTTAGAAGTCCTCAACCTTGATGGCACCCAGATTCAGGATTTGAGGCCCTTATCAGGTCTCACCCAATTAACCGATCTGTCCCTATTTTTTGCCCAAGTTGAGGATGTCAGTCCCCTCGCATCGCTGACTAACCTGCGAACCCTTATTCTCAGTGATAATCAGATTACTGATGCATCTCCTCTTGTGGCACTCCCTAATCTGGAGCTGCTGGATCTGGCTGGTAATGCTCTGAGCGATCGCACCTGTCCCGTTCAGCCGTCCTCTATCTGTTTATTTGAATAACCCCCTACCCTTAGGGACTTACTCAGCTAGTAGGGGGTGTGATAACGCACCATCTACTTATCGTTACGGGATTTTTCCTTATTTACTTATCGTTACGGGATTTGTCATTGCGGGATTTATCATTGCGGAATTTATCATTATGGGGCCATTCCTTCGGTGTTTCAGCCACACGGGGAAGGATAGGATTGGCCCCATCGGGTTTGTATTGAGGGGTGAGGGGTGACGGGATGGCTGGGGTGGGGACTAATTCCAGTTGGGTCGGCTTGGATCGGGGTTTGGCCGCCCGACGGCGACGTTTGGATACCCCTTCTTCCGTCGTTTCTTCAGCCACAACTTCGTAAAGAATAGCCTGTTTGTTGCCGTTGCCTCGGCGTAACACTCGCCCTAGACGCTGGATATATTCACGGGTTGAGCCGCTGCCGGATAGCAGCACGGCAATGGTGGCGGCGGGAACATCTACTCCTTCGTTGAGCACATGGGAGGCTACTAGAGTGCGATACTCTCCCTCACGGAATGATTGGAGAATGGCATGACGTTCTTTGACGGGGGTTTGATGGGTGATGGCGGGAATCAAGAAGTCTTGGGAAATGCGATAAACGGTGGCGTTGTCGTTGGTAAA
>JAYKIC010000468.1:0-3533 GCA_035284985.1 Leptolyngbyaceae cyanobacterium | reverse complement strand
TTAAAACAAGAAATATCGCTGGGCCATGGGTAAGACGGTGGCAGGTTCGCAGGTGAGCAATTGGCCATCGGCCCGGACCTCGTAGGTTTCAGAGTCCACTTCCATGACGGGCTGATAGTCATTTAACTTCAAATCGGCTTTGCCAATATTGCGGGTATGGCTAACGGCGATCGCCCGCGACTGTAGGCCAATTTCTGCCGCAATCCCCGCATCAATGGCGGCTTGGGAGAGGAAGGTGATAGAGGTGGCCGCGATCGCCCCGCCGTAGCTACCAAACATCGGTCGCATATGAATCGGCTGGGGCGTGGGGATACTGGCATTGGGATCACCCATCTGCGCCCAAGCGATCGCCCCGCCCTTGATCACCATCTCTGGCTTCACCCCAAAAAAGGCAGGCTTCCACAAACACAAATCCGCCAGCTTGCCCTCTTCCACGGACCCAACCTCATGGGCGATGCCGTGGGTGATGGCTGGATTAATCGTGTATTTGGCCACATAACGCTTGGCCCGATGATTATCATTGCGGTCAGAATCCTCCGGTAACGGTCCTCGCTGCACCTTCATCTTGTGGGCTGTCTGCCAGGTGCGAATGACCACTTCCCCCACCCGACCCATCGCCTGGGAATCCGAGGCAATCATACTAAATGCGCCCAAATCGTGCAGGATATCCTCCGCCGCAATGGTTTCCCGCCGAATCCGCGATTCCGCAAAGGCCACATCTTCCGGAATGCTCCGGTCCAAATGGTGGCACACCATCAGCATATCCAGGTGTTCTTCCAGGGTGTTCAGGGTGTAAGGCCGGGTGGGATTGGTGGACGAGGGCAGCACATTTGCCTCACCGCAGACTTTGATGATATCGGGGGCGTGACCGCCTCCCGCTCCTTCCGTGTGGTAAGTGTGGATGGCCCGATTCTTAAAGGCAGCAATGGTGTTTTCCACAAATCCGGCTTCGTTGAGGGTGTCCGTGTGGATCGCCACCTGAATATCGTATTCATCCGCTACGGATAAACAGGTGTCAATGGTGGCGGGGGTGGTGCCCCAATCTTCATGGAGTTTCAGTCCCATCACCCCCGCCCGGACTTGTTCTATCAAACCCTGGGGTTGGGCACTGTTGCCCTTACCCAAAAAGCCCAGATTCATGGGGAAGGCATCCGCCGCTTGCAACATCCGGTAAATATGCCAGGGACCGGGGGTACAGGTCGTCGCATTGGTGCCTGTGGCGGGTCCGGTGCCGCCCCCGATCATGGTGGTAACGCCAGAGGCGATCGCCGTTTCAATTTGTTGCGGACAGATGAAGTGAATGTGGGAATCAATGCCGCCAGCGGTGAGAATCATGCCTTCACCGGCGATCGCCTCCGTCCCCGGTCCAATAATAATGTCCACATTATCTTGAATATAGGGATTGCCCGCCTTGCCAATTTTGGCGATCCGCCCATCCTTGATGCCAACATCCGCCTTGACTATGCCCCACCAATCCAAAATCAGGGCATTGGTAATCACCGTATCCACCGCACCGTCAGCATTGGCAATGGGGGATTGACCCATGCCATCCCGAATCACCTTGCCCCCGCCAAATTTCACCTCATCCCCATAGGTGGTGTGATCGGCTTCTACCTCGATAATTAAATCGGTATCGGCTAAACGAAGGCGATCGCCCACTGTCGGGCCATAGGTTTCAGCATAGGCCCGACGATCCATGCGATAACTCATAAAGAAGACATCCTTAAGCTGTAATGGGTGGCGCGGTAAGAACCATCACTAGCATCAGTTCCCACCGTCCCACCCAGCATCCTTTAATTAGGGAGTCGAATCAAGCGGTAGAGTGGAAGAAATACAAAAAAGTATGGATATTCTAACAAATACCAATGAACTGGATTATCTTAATTGCGGCCCTTGTGATTTCATTTCTCATCTTCACCTGGCTGATTCGAGTGGTGAAAGCCACCGTGACTACTGCATTCACGATTGCGTTGTTGGTGTTACTTCTACAGCTATTCTTTGGTATTGGCCCCCAAGACATTTGGCAAGAGGTTACGACTTTGTGGCAACAAATGACCCAGCAAGGAACGACACCATAGGCTTGAACCTAATTTTTGCTACTCTACCAGCCCCTAACAAATCGTTATGGCAGCAATCCAGGAAATGCTAAAAAAATCAGTAATCCATAATACAGTCTTGATCTTTTATGTAAAACAGTCTGATACAATTGCGGCAGTTCGATTCATTAAGACAATGGGTCGGTTTACTACCGATTCTGTATGAATCTGCCTAAAATTAAGGGGCTTAGCCCTAGATTTAGGTCCAGAGTAAAGGGATTTTCCCCTTGTTGAGCCATACCCGTAAGCCTGTAGCTTGATCTGGAACGGGTACGAATTATTCCTGTTGCTGCTCACTTTAAGTATAGAGTATCCAAGATTATGATCGCCTTAGAAGCGTTGCCATCAGCTCCAAACACGATGTTAGGGCATGTGCTGGTTGTGGAGGACGAAGAGATCATTCGTGAGACAATTGCCCTCGCCCTAGCAGAAGAAGGCTATAGCGTGATCACTGCCGAGGATGGCAGCAGCGCCCTCAAATTTATCAATCAGTCTAGGACTGGCAACGGGGTCGGTCACAAAATGTTTGATCTGATCGTCCTAGATTTGATGCTACCCCATGTCAACGGCTTAGATTTGTGTCGTTTGATTCGTCATGATGGCTATCAGGTTCCGATTCTGATTCTCAGCGCCAAGGCGAGTGAAACCGATCGGGTGGTGGGGCTAGAAGTCGGGGCCGATGATTATTTACCCAAACCGTTTGGGATGCGAGAGCTAATTGCCCGTTGCCGTGCATTGTTGCGCCGCTCTAACTATGCTAATCCCAAACCCTCAACTGCCCAACTAACCTTTCATTCCATTGTGCTCTATCCCCAAGAGTGCCGGGTGACGGTTCAAGATCAAGAGGTTAACCTTTCACCCAAGGAATTTCGCCTATTAGAGCTATTTATGCGCCATCCCCGCCGGGTCTGGTCGCGAGAGCAACTGATTGAGCGGGTATGGGGGCCGGACTTTATGGGAGATAGTAAAACGGTGGATGTCCACATCCGCTGGCTGCGTGAAAAGTTGGAAGCTGATCCCAGCCATCCCAAATATTTAGTGACTGTGCGTGGCTTTGGCTATCGCTTCGGCTCTTAATTTCAGTAACCAAGATGCTGCGCGGATTTGTATTGGGTTTGATCATGGGTGGGCTTTTGTTTGTGGGCGATCGCCTACGGCAGCGCAAACAGTTGCGTCGCCTGTTACAGAATCTCCCCCTGCGTGAACCAAGTGTATCCCTTCCGGTCCTGAACCAGTTATCGCTGGCGATCGCCACCCAACAACGGCACTATCAGATCCTCCAACAGCAATTGGAACGGGAACGCATCCTCTTGGCCCACGTCCCCCTCAGTGTGCTACATATTGACAATGAAAATCGCCTCGTGTGGTGGAATTCCTCCGCCCAGGCGCTATTTAACATCCCCCCCGGAGCCTATCCCCAACCTCGATTGTTGCTCG
>JAYKIC010000467.1:0-4260 GCA_035284985.1 Leptolyngbyaceae cyanobacterium | reverse complement strand
TATTGTCCTGGGCATCCTTCATAAAATAGACACCCGGATTGGGCGGAATCTCTTTTAACCGGGATTCCAGGCGATCGGGATCTTTCTTAAGCGTAGTCAGCGTTGAGGGAGGTGTAGATGGTGCCACGAATCAATGAGCGATCGATGAATACAGCCTTACTTGTTTAGTGTACATTAGGAGTTAAAACATTTCCTGCGACCTTGCCTCTGGCTGGATAACCCTTTGGCTTTAGGGTTGGCGTGATGTGCGGAGTATTCACGATGAAGCGCAATCCATTGATTGATGGTCTCGAAGCGAATCGGTTGTTGCGATCGCCCGATGAAGTGACCCAATTTGAACAAACCCAATCGGGCTGAAGAATGGACAGAAATTCTGCATTCTCGGATCATGAATGACGCGATCGCCCAGGCAGAATTTGAGAAAATCAAAAGATTATGAAGCAATATCTTATCGTTTTGGAAAAAAGCAACACGGGTTTCTCGGCTTATTCTCCTGAGAGTAGCCCCAGCCCCGTGGGATTGATGCTTACGTAGAAGCTCTACGAGAATCTGAGGAATGTGATGAACCAGTGCGATACTCCTCTGGAGTGGCGTTGCGCCATCGCATTACGATTGACCCCAATATTTGTCTTGGGCAACCGACGATTCGCAGGATGCGAATTACAGTGGGGTTTGTCCTGAAGTTGCTGGCGAGTGAATTATCGGTTTAAGACGTTTTAGCGGCTTATCCAGAGTTAGAGGATGAGGATATTCGACAGGCGCTCAACTATTTAGATCCAAAAATCTCGTTCTAGATCGCTCCCCAACACCCCATCGCAGGAAAATCTGGCACTACTTTGTTGGCGATCGCGCCACGTCACTCTGCTAGGGGTATCGCCATTCGTCCGTAGATCAGTTTACGTTGGCCAAACAGCTTCTTTGTTCATATTTGTTGGCGATCGCATTGCCATCAGTGCAATACATTTCAATCAAACTGAACTGTTGGTGTGGAAAAACGTTGGGACCGTACTTGTAATTTTGTTGTCAGAGCTTAGTGCTACGCATTTGTACAACCGTGCTAAGTACAGGATAATAGAAACAGTTCAATGAGCATATCCAGCTTTTCATGCAGTTTGAGTGGGATGAGGCAAAGAACCTAGAGAATATCCGTAAGCACGAAATTGATTTTGCTGATGTTCCTGAAATGTTTGAAGGCTCGATGCTGATTGAGCTAGACGACCGATTTGACTACGGCGAAGACCGTTGGTTTGGTATCGGTTTCCTCGGTAACGGCGTAGCGGTTGTGGTTTGGACAGAACGACAAAGTGACATAATTCGGATCATCTCAGCACGAAGGGCAAATCGACATGAGCGACAAAAACTTAAACAATACCTCTCGTACTAATTGGGCAGCACTAGAGGCAATAAACGATCAAAACATTGATTACTCTGATATCCCGCCGTTGACCGAGGAGTTTTTTGAGAAGGCTACGTTAAGAATTCCTGCGTCTCAAGCACAGCGGTTAGTTCAGATTGAACCTGATGTGCTGCAATGGTTCCAAGCTCAAAGTGGCGAATACAACGCTTTAATCAATTCAGTCTTGCGTCATTACATTGAAGGTCAAAGTGAACAGCCAACCGTATAACCGTTAGTGCGATCGCCCCCCAACACCTCTACCCAGGCAAACCCAAGACTACTTCGTTGGCGATCGCGCAACGTCAAACAACTTCCTTGCTGTTCGTGTTTGTTGGCGATACCCCTTTAAGAGTGGCGTTGCGCCGTCGCCCATCCTCCGATAACTACTTCTAGTATCCCAAATCGGGCAATGGTGATGGGGTGGAGAGGGCGATCGCCCTTCTCCATGATTGAGGAGGGGCGATCGCTCCCGTTACTCAATGGTGATGCTCTGTGGCCCACCACCATTACCGTTGGAGTTATGATCGGAGGGTGGAGAAGGGGGATTGTCCGAGCGTTGATTGAGCCAACTCCGCACTGGATCATCCGCTAAATTCAAACGTAAAACACCAGTAACAAAGCCACCGAAAAATGAGACAGGATGGGCTGTTAGTTCTTTTAATAGGGGAGAGAGTTCATCCATGGTTATGTTTTGTTTCTAGAATTTTGGCGTAGCAGAGGGTTAGACGGTAGCTATGGATTGAATTCACATTAGTTGAATTCACGTGAGTTGAATTCAGGTTAATTCAATTCACGTAACTACCCCTAGAGGACAATGACGTGTTGTCACAGGTTTCATCATACTCTGATTCAGCAAAATCGACTGGAGCCAATCCTTGAAATTGGTCTACTGCCTGCATCTAGGTCAATATCCTCTGGGTCAGTCCCCCTCAAACCGCGCAGCTTAAATCTCCGGCCTGTTGGCTAAACCGTAGATTTTCCCGGTAATCCACCGGACAATCAATCACCACGGGAACCGATTGCTCTAGTGCCATCTTTAGGGTGGGGATAAAGTCGGCGGTAGATTCAACCCGATAGCCGATGATGCCCATGCTTTCGGCATACTTGACAAAATCAGGATTGCCGAAGTGAACGAAGGTTGATTTGCCGTAGGCGTTGATCTGTTTCCATTCAATTAAGCCGTAGCCGCCATCGTTGAAGATAATTGTGACAAATGGGGTACCGATCCGCAGGGCTGTTTCCATTTCCTGGGAGTTCATCATAAACCCGCCATCGCCCGTCACCGCCACGACATTACGATCGGGTGCGACTAGTTTGGCCGCGATCGCTCCTGGAATGGCAATCCCCATGGCCGCAAAACCATTGGAAATTAAACAGGTATTAGGACGGGCACAGTGATAATGGCGGGCCATCCACATTTTGTGGGCACCGACATCGGAAATAACGATATCATCGGGGGCCATCACCTGTCGTAAATCGTAAATCAGCTTTTGAGGTTTGATGGGAAACTCGTCATCGTGGGCATAGCGTTCGTATTCAGCCCGAATGTCGGCCCAGAGGGATAACGCTTTGGGATTGGGTTTGTCATCCCGATTGGTGCGCTTCAATAAATCCTTAAGGGATTCGGAAATATCCCCCACAACTTCCGCCGCTGGGATATAGCTGCTGTCCACTTCGGCGGGCATTTGGCCAATGTGGACGATGGCCGTGTGACCATCTGGGTTCCACTTTTTGGGAGAAAATTCGATCAGGTCGTATCCTACGGCGATTACCAAATCAGCGCTATCAAAGCCACAACTAATCAAGTCCCGCTGTTGCAGCCCAATGGTCCACAGGGAGAGGCGATGGGTGTAGGGAATGGCCCCTTTGCCCATGAAGGTATTCACCACGGGAATATTCAGTTGGGTGGCAAATTCGGTAAGGGCATCACTGGCCCGGTTTCTGAGAACTCCATTGCCAGCTAAAATGATGGGATTATGGGCGTTGGCGATCGCCTCAGCCGCCTGTTCTAAACTATGAAATGACGCATTGGGAATACTCTGTTCCTTTGCCACCAAAGGATGCCCGATCGCAGGCATTTCCGCAATATTTTCCGGTAAATCAATATGAACTGCCCCTGGTTTCTCCGTTTCCGCTAGCTTAAACGCCTTCCGCACAATTTCCGGTGTGTTGCTGGGGCGTACAATTTGGGTATTCCACTTAGTGACGGGGGAAAACATGGCCACCAAATCCAAATATTGATGGGATTCAATATGCATCCGGTCAGTGCCCACCTGCCCCGTAATTGCCACCAGCGGTGCCCGATCTAAGTTGGCATCCGCTACCCCGGTCATCAAATTCGTAGCTCCCGGTCCTAGGGTGGACAGGCAAACACCAGCCTTTCCCGTCAGCCGTCCATACACATCCGCCATAAACGCGCCACCTTGTTCATGGCGAGTCGTGATGAACTGGATGGAAGAGTCCCGCAACGCTTCCAACACCTGGAGGTTTTCCTCCCCTGGCACGCCAAAGACATACTCGACCCCTTCGTTTTCTAAACAACGTACCAATAATTCAGCCGTATTCTGTTCAACCATGGAATTCGTGCTCCTTAATTTATGTGAGGGATTGGGAGAGTGGTCTGAGAACGGGATCAGAAGGCGTGAACGGCTTCTGATCTGCAACACTGTCAGCGAGTTTTTGGTTCAACGTTGCCAAGAGAGAACCCTTGCGGAGGTTGAAGCAACCAATCGATCGGTTATCAGACTGGCCATAACGTTGAAAACGCCCCAATATATTTGTGATTAAATTTAACAGAACCAATGTTTGGCCTCCGTTCATCCACCATTTCTTCAGTGTTCCCACTATTTTTTATTTTCTTTGTC
>JAYKIC010000466.1:0-2901 GCA_035284985.1 Leptolyngbyaceae cyanobacterium | reverse complement strand
AATGTCACTATGACATCTTTCCAGAAATTGGCGATGAGTGGAAAGCCATTCATCAAAAGTGTTTGCAAGGAGTCACAGAACGGCGCGAGGAAGAAGCCTTTCCCCGTGCCGATGGTCGCACCGACTGGCTAAAGTGGGAAGTTTGCCCTTGGTATACTGACTCTGGCGCAGTCGGTGGCTTAGTCATGTTTACCGAAGTGATCACCTGGCGAAAAGAGGCGGAGTTAGCGCTGGCAAAAGCCAATGAAGCCCTCATGGCCCACAATGTCGGGCTAGCCACCGCCTTAGAGCAGCGTAACCAAGAGGTATCCGATCTCAAAGATTTATATGAGCAGGTGTTGGATGCCATCCCCGATATGATTCTGTGCAAAGGTCCAGAGTCCAAATTACTGTTTGGCAATAAAGCCTTTCGAGACTATTACGGCATGACCAACGATCAACTCCGTGGCTTAATTGATGCTCCCCATAGTAAACCGGACTATACCCAACAATACGTTAAAGACGATGCTTACGTGTTTAACACCGGACAGCACCTCCAGGTTGAGGAACTTGCGGTGCGGCATGATGGCGAGGAGCGGCTCTTTCTAACCACAAAAACTCCCATCTTTAGCGAAATGGGAAAAGTCGTACAAACTGTTGGCATTTCCCGTGATATTACCGAGCAAAAGCGCACCCAAACACAAATTATTCAGGCGGAGAAAATGTCCAGCTTGGGGCAACTGGTGGCAGGGGTGGCCCATGAAATTAATAATCCGGTGAACTTTATTTACGGCAATCTGGATCATGCGAACGACTATGCGGATGAATTGTTGGCGGTGATTCGCCTTTACCAGGAGACGTTTCCAGAGCCTGGAGCCGCTTTAGATAGCATGATGGCAGAGATCGACCTTGATTTTCTGATCGACGACCTTCCTAAGCTGCTCCAGTCAATGAAGGTGGGGGCCAATCGCATTCGGGAAATTGTGTCATCCCTCCGCAACTTTTCCCGCATGGATGAAGCTGAGATCAAAGATGCAGACCTGCATGAAGGTATTGATAGCACGTTGATGATTTTGCAGCATCGTCTCAAAAAACAGAGCGATCGCCCCGAAATTTTGGTCCAGCGCCAGTATGGTAACTTGCCGATGGTGGAATGTTTTCCGGGGCAACTCAATCAGGTCTTCATGAATATCCTCAGCAATGGAATTGATGCCCTAGAGGAAGCGTTGGCTAACCAGACCGTTGAACAACCCGTGATTACAATTAATACGAGTCTGCTGGCAGACCAGAGTGTCAGAATTGCGATCACCGACAATGGCCCAGGGATGTCTCAGACGGTGTGCGATCGCATTTTTGATCCCTTTTTCACCACCAAAGCCGTGGGTAAAGGCACCGGGATGGGATTGGCCATCAGCTATCAAGTGGTGACAGAGAAACATGGTGGGACGTTAACCTGTCATTCCACCATGGGCGAAGGCACTGAGTTTGTGATAATTGTGCCTCGTCGATAAACTAGGGATAGACTATACCATTGTCACCGTTTGCCTAGTCCGATAAATTTCGACCTGCTGCTCCGGTGAATTCATCAACCAGCCTGTGCGCTCCATCATGCGATCGCCCATCTCCCCACCTTAACCCATCATGGCCAAAACCCGTTCCCAATATATCTGTAACGAATGTGGAGCCAACTCCCGCCAATATTTTGGCAAATGTCCCTTTTGCGGCAGTTGGAATTCGATGGTGGAGGAAACGGTGCCGGAGACTCCCAGCAAAGGATTGGGGAACAACGTGGGGGAGGCCCGAACCGCCCTGCTGCGGAAACAGGCGGACTCGTCCGGGGATACGGTCCGTCCCCTGGCGGCGTTAACGTTACCGGAAATTACCGACCACAATTTCACTCGTCTTTCCTCCGGTTACGGGGAACTGGATCGCGTCCTTGGGGGTGGTATCGTTCCCGGTTCCCTGGTTTTGGTGGGCGGTGATCCCGGTATCGGCAAATCTACCCTGCTGCTACAAGTGGCCAATGTGATGGGGCGATCGCACACTGTCCTTTATGTTTGCGCGGAGGAATCGGGGCAGCAAGTAAAACTGCGTGCCCAGCGGTTGGGGATGGGGCAAACGGACCTATCTAGTCCCCAATTCTCCAAAAAGTCGGGTCAATCTAGGGGTAAACCCCAGGCGAGAAATCCCCAAGATTTTTACGTGTTGCCCGAAACCGACTTGGAAACGATTCTGACGGAATTGGCTGCCCTGCGGCCCCAAGTGGCGGTGATTGATAGTATCCAAGCTCTTTATTTTTCGGCCCTCAATTCGGCTCCCGGTTCCGTGGCCCAGGTGCGGGAATGTACCTCAGCCCTGATGCACGTAGCTAAGCGGGACAATATTACCCTGCTGATTGTGGGCCATGTCACCAAGGAGGGGGCGATCGCCGGACCCAAGGTTTTAGAGCATTTGGTGGACACGGTGCTTTATTTTGAGGGCGATCGCTTTGCCAGCCATCGGTTGTTGCGATCGGTGAAAAACCGCTTCGGGGCGACCCAGGAATTAGGAATTTTTGAAATGGCGGACCAGGGTTTGACGGAAGTATTGAATCCTTCAGAATTATTCATGGGTAACGGCGATGAAGAAGTTCCCGGTATTGCCACCATCGTGGCCTGTGAAGGCACCCGTCCGCTGGTGGTGGAGTTGCAGGCGCTGGTGAGTCCCACCAGTTACTCGTCCCCCCGCCGCACGGCCACGGGCATCGAATATAATCGACTGCTGCAAATCCTGGCGGTGCTGGAAAAGCGGGTGGGGATTCCCCTCTCGAAGCTGGATGCTTACGTGGCTTCGTCGGGAGGGTTGGCCGTGGCGGAACCTGCGGCGGATTTGGGGGTGGCGGTGGCGGTGGCGGCAAGTTTTCGCGATCGCATCGTCAACCCC
>JAYKIC010000465.1:0-3459 GCA_035284985.1 Leptolyngbyaceae cyanobacterium | reverse complement strand
TTGCCAGGATTGCCCAGCCCTACGATCAATTTAGGCACGATGATACTGTCTGAAGATAAATCTTCCATAGCCGCACTAAATCTTCAGCCTCTCAATGAATCCTAGCTAACTGTCTCATTCACCACATTAGTTGTCGAAGAGTAGGAATCGGGGGTGTCGTCTTCACTATCTTCCGTGTCCACTGAAGTTGGTGAAGCATGGGAGTCTTCCACTTCTTCGGTGTCGTTTTCAGCAATAGATTCTTCGGTGGATTCGGTGGCCTTGCTGGATGCGATCGCCTTCGGTTCAGGCGGTTCGATCGTAGCAGTCATAGGTTCTTTGACCACCTTCTCTATTTTCTCAACTTCTTGCTTGAATTCCGTTTCAAATTCCTTAGTAGCAGCCTGAAAGCTTCGCAACGCCTTCCCTAGGCTGCGCCCAACCTCTGGCAACTTTTTCGGGCCAAACACCAGTAGGGCAACTATAAAAATGACTGCCATCTCAGGCAATCCAATTCCAAAAACATTCATTGCTGAGCCTCCTAACTACCCCTTCACACCTGAATTCTACATGGATGAGAATTCGATTACCAGGATGCGGGACAAAGAGACCTGACAATCCCGATCTGACCGTGACTTAATCCAACCAACTCCGGTTTCACTTTTGGAAACCCTTGCTATCCCCCCACTAGCGGTCACAACCCCTAACAGGGGGGACATCCTAAATTACTTACCCAATGTTGTCCAATCAACATCAAGTCCTTCCAAAATTAGAGAGGAGTTGTAAATTTGCAGGATGATAAGTAGGAATACAAAGAAAAGGAGCATGAATACTCCCATGAGTGGAGTGGTTCCCCACCCAGGGGCTACTTTTCCGTACTCAGAATTCAAGGGCCGTAGAAGATTTCCCAATCGCGTCCGCTGTGCCATAGGTGACCTGTTGTAAATAGCTTATAAGATGTTAACGAACCGTAATATAATATGAAATATACCATTCATTAGTACCTTGTGATAACCCATTATGGAACCTGCAATAGTTTTTAGTATTTCATTGGCTGCTACGGTGATTGCCGTAACTGGATACGCGATTTATGTCTCATTCGGTCCTCCCTCCCTAGAGCTAGATGATCCCTTTGAGGAACATGAGGACTAGGCTTGTGGTCTAAGGATCTGTTTGAAAAATCGGACTTTGCCACCTCGGCGACTTTAATTACTACCCAGTTTTCAAATCGGCTTTGCGGCTGCTCTAGGCCCGGAGAGGTGACTATTGTCACGGGTTTGGTCATGACGTTTGCCGTAGGGGATGAGTAGTGTCCTTTGACTAGGATGGGCATAGGGAAAAGGTCTGGGTTAACCGTCGGAGCTATCTTGGGTGGCTGAATGGCTGATCTAGGCTGATGAAATTGGCGATCGCCAATTTCTCCTCTCTGTCATCGTCCACCCCCATCATCCCCCCAAAGGTTCAAAGTCATGACCGCCTCTCCATCCTTTGACAAGTCTTGTTTGTCTCAGCCCTCTGACATCGGGCCATTAATCTCCATGGGAGCCTTAACCCTAGGCAGGATGCCCTCATCGGTGAACCGATCGCTGCCGTCATTGGAGCTATTGCGATCGCGATCGCCCCAATCATTTGGCTATCGATGGTGGGAATTTTGGCAACGGCAACGACTCCCCAGCCAGAATCATGACCCGAATTATGATCAGTGGACCACTGGTTCCTATCAAGCTAGTTTACACGTCCTCACGGGCTATGCCTCCGATACCATCGGCATGGCTGAACTTTATGCCTTCTTGTTAGGATCTGAACGGGATGTGATCTCCGTTGTCATTTGTCTGAATCGGCTGTCCCGGTTAGCAAGGGCGGTGATTCCCCATCCAACCCCATCCCTGTTGTTCGATGTGGGGGGACGGCTATACCGAGCTTACCGACGGGGCCGTCATTCTTGGTTTGAACTGAGACACTGGCAACCCCAGTCTTTGAGGGATTTGCCCTTGGAATATGTGCGACGATGGTTCCGGATTTTGGCTTAGGAGTGGTAATTGAAAAATTCTGGACACCTTTGTCGGGGGTGGACGCTCCGTACCCAACCCCAACAAAAAATATAGCCGTAGACACTTTAATTAGGACAGAGACGTTTTTGTGGGGGCACGAAGTGCCCCCACAAAAACGTCCTAACCAATGGGGCTGTCGCTATCTTTCTGAAGATCGCGCTTCCCTTGGCTGGGATGACCAGCACCCAGGCTTGGCTCGAATCCTTAATTTACCCCAACTCAAAAGAAATGCTGAACTACCCTGGGGATCTCCACCCCTATGGCAAAATAGGTGGGTTATCTTCCATCGGTTGTTCCCCAACGGATGGGCCAATGGGTTTAACTAGTAGATTAAAACCGTAGCAGCAAGGCGAGTGGTGGAGCATCATGACGAAGTTTGTATTTGTCACGGGCGGTGTAGTGTCAAGTATTGGCAAAGGCATTGTCGCTGCTAGTTTGGGGCGGTTGCTCAAGTCGCGGGACTATTCTGTCTCCATCCTCAAGCTAGATCCTTATATTAATGTCGATCCTGGAACCATGAGTCCGTTTCAACACGGAGAAGTGTTTGTTACGGAAGATGGGGCTGAAACTGATCTCGATTTGGGCCATTACGAGCGCTTTACCGATACTTCGATGTCTCGCCTCAATAGTGTGACCACTGGCTCAATTTATCAAGCTGTGATTAATAAGGAGCGCCGAGGGGATTATATGGGGGGAACGGTGCAAGTGATTCCCCATATAACCCAGGAAATTCGGGAGCGGATTCATCGGGTGGCACGCAATACCAATCCTGATGTGGTGATTACGGAAATTGGGGGGACGGTGGGGGATATTGAATCCCTACCCTTTTTGGAAGCGATTCGCCAGTTCCGTAAGGATGTGGGTCGTCATGATTTGTTGTACATGCATGTGACCCTGTTGCCCTGGATTCGCGCAGCGGGGGAGATGAAAACTAAACCTACCCAGCATTCGGTTAAGGAATTACGGTCCATTGGGATTCAGCCGGATATTTTAGTGTGTCGTTCGGAGCGTCCCTTAAAGCCGGGGATTAAAAAAAAGCTGTCGGAGTTTTGTGATGTCCCGGAAGAATCTGTGATTACCTGTAAGGACGCGGGCAGTATCTACGAGGTGCCCTTGGTGCTCGAAGAAGAGGGGTTAGCCAACCAGACCTTGGATATTCTGCAAATGGAACAGCGATCGCCCGACCTCATCCACTGGCGCACCTTGGTAAAGCGCCTATATAGTTCAGAACAGGCCGTGGAAATTGCCATTGTGGGTAAGTATGTGCAATTAAATGATGCTTACTTGTCCGTGGTGGAAGCCCTCCAACATGGGGCGATCGCCGCCACCGCCGCCCTCAAAATCCGCTGGGTCAATGCTGAAGACATTGAAACCTATGAAGCCCACTCCTATCTGCAAGGGGTCCATGGGATTGTTGTTCCTGGAGGAT
>JAYKIC010000464.1:0-7885 GCA_035284985.1 Leptolyngbyaceae cyanobacterium | reverse complement strand
GAATTGTGCGATCAGTGGATCTTGTCCCGCTTCCACCAAACGGTGCAGCGAGTCAGCGCCTACATCGACAAGTTTGCTATGGGAGAAGCGGCTAAGGAACTGTACGATTTTACCTGGCGTGACTTTTGTGACTGGTACATTGAACTGGTGAAATCTCGCTTGTTCAATCAAGAAAATCCTAGTCGGCGAGTGGCCCAACAAACCCTGGCCTATGTGTTGGATGGGATTCTCAAGCTGCTCCATCCGTTTATGCCCCACATTACGGAAGAAGTGTGGCAAACTCTGAACCGGGCTGAACCCGATGATGAGTGGGTGTTGGCGATCGCCGCCTACCCCAAGCCCAACCCCGATTTAATTAGCGACGAGTTAGAGCAACAGTTTGATCTCCTAATTGACACGATTCGCACAATTCGCAATCTTCGGGCCGAGGCGGGAGTCAAACCGAACCTTAAGGTGGCGGCTATTCTACAAAGTGAAAACCCGCAAGAGCGGCACACTTTGACCCAAGGCGAGATTTATATCAAAGACTTGGCCAAAGTTGAAACCTTGACCATCACCGATACGGCACCGGAGCAAAAAATGTTTGCTGGGGTGACGGGCACGGTGCAGGTGTTGATGCCTTTGGCGGGTTTGGTGGATGTCGATGCGCTGAAGGCCAAGCTAGAGAGAGATTTGAAGAAGGTAGAAGGGGAAATTAAATCTTTACAAGGGCGGTTGAATAATCCCAAGTTTGTGGAGCAAGCCCCGGCGGATGTGGTGCTAGGGGCACGGGAGGCTTTGGCAGAAGCGGAGAAACAAGCGGAAATCTTGCGATCGCGTCTGGCGCAACTATAGCCTAGGTTCGAGCACCATCTTACGTCCACTGGGGGAAATTTTCCCCAGTAGATATTCCTTGCTGAAATGGTATTAAGAAATTAATAGATCGATGACATTTTAGTATCGAGTAAAGAGATGATGGGGTGATGACATTTGTTAAGATATTGCCTCTATAATCATTTCTCCAGTTGTTAGATTATGAATCTTTCCGTTTCCGCTGCTGAATTGTCCACTGTCTCCACATACGAAGATCAAACCCAGGCGATCGCCCGTGAACTCTTGCAAGCCAGTCAAGAAAAACAGTCATTCTTTGCGAACCTGAGGGATCAGATGCGTTGGGATGATAAATTACTCAACTGGACGATGGAAAATCCAGGGTTGCGGGTGCAGATGTTTCGGCTGATTGACTGTCTGCCTGCTCTCACCAATAAGGCAGAAATTGCCCGTCATATGCAGGATTATTTGAGTGATGAATCCGTAGAATTGCCCCAAGCACTCAAAGCCATGCTCAACTTTGCTAGTCCTGATTCCATGCCGGGGCAGGTGGCGGCGACCACCTTTTCTACTGGGGTAGAAACCCTAGCGCGGAAATACATTTCTGGAGAAACGCTGAAACAGGCGACCAAGACCATTGAACAGCTTCGCAAACAGTCGATGGCGTTCACGATGGACTTGCTGGGGGAAGCGGTGGTGACGGAAACGGAAGCCCAAGCTTACCTGAACAAGTATCTGGATTTGATTACAGAATTGACGGAAGCGGCCCAGCGCTGGAAGTCGGTGGCCCAAATCGACGCAGCGGATGGGGAACCGTTGCCTAAGGTGCAGGTGTCAGTGAAGCTCACTGCCTTCTATTCCCAGTTTGACCCCTTGGATGTAGAGGGGAGTCAACGGACGGTGAGCGATCGCATCCGTACCCTTCTGCGTCATGCCAAGGAAAAAGGGGCAGCAGTCCACTTTGACATGGAGCAGTATCGCTACAAAGATGCGACGTTTGCGACGCTGAAGGACTTGCTGATGGAGGAGGAATTCCGCGATCGCGCCGACATTGGTGTTACCATTCAAGCCTACCTGCGGGACAGCTACCAGGATTTGAACGATTTGATTGAGTGGGCCAAGCAGCGGGGGACTCCCGTGACGGTGCGGTTGATTAAAGGGGCCTATTGGGATCAGGAAACCATCCTCTCGCGGCAGAACCATTGGCAAACTCCGGTGTTCAATCACAAATCCTCCACCGATGCCAACTTTGAACGGATGACCCGGTTGTTGTTGGAAAATCATGAACACATTTATGCGGCGATCGGGAGTCATAACGTACGATCCCAAGCCCACGCGATCGCCATTGCCCGTGAGTTGAACATTCCCATCCGACGCATCGAACTACAAGTGCTATACGGCATGGCGGACAAATTGGCGGCGGCACTGGTGAAACAGGGCTTCCGGGTGCGGGTCTACTGTCCCTATGGCGACCTGATTCCGGGGATGGCCTACCTGATTCGCCGCTTGTTGGAAAATACCGCCAATACCTCCTTCCTGCGCCAAAGTTTGGGGGAAACTCCCGTGGATACGCTGCTAGCGATCCCAGAGTGGGGTGACGGTGACGAGGTGGTGGGTGACAAGGTGGTGGGTGACACCTTGTCACCTTCGGAGTACATTCCGGCGGCGAATACGGATTATGCGATCGCCCAAAACCGGGAAAAAGCTGCCGCCGCCATTCGGGACGTTCGGGCACAATTGGGGCGCACCTATTCACCCCTAATCAATGGGGAATCCGTCCAGACCACCAATACCCTTTCCTCGGTCAATCCCTCCAACCCCACGGAAGTCATTGGGAGCGTCGGTCAAATTTCCGTCGAGCAAGCGGAAGCTGCTGTCCAATCCGCCAAGGAAGCCTTCAAACAGTGGAAGAAAACTCCGGCAAAAGAACGCGCTGCCATTATTCGTCGGGCGGGGGATTTGCTAGAAGAACGTCGCCATGAACTGAATGCTTGGATGATGTTGGAAGGGGGTAAACCCTTACTGCAAGCGGATGGAGAGGTGTCGGAAGCGGCGGATTTTTGTCGCTTCTATGCTAGTGAAATGGAGCGGTTGGCCGCTGGGGTCAACTATGACGTTGCGGGAGAGAGCGATCGCTACCACTACCAACCCAAGGGACTCGTCCTCGTCGTCTCCCCCTGGAATTTTCCCCTAGCGATTCCCACAGGCATGACCGTCGCGGCCCTCGTCACGGGCAACTGTGCCATGCTCAAACCTGCTGCCCCAACAGCGGTGATCGCCGCCAAACTTGCCGAAATTCTGGTAGACGCTGGGGTACCGAAGGGCGTATTCCAGTATCTCCCCGGCAAAGGCTCCACCGTGGGCAACCACTTGGTTAAGCACCCGGATGTCCACATGATCGTGTTCACCGGATCTCAGGAAGTGGGCTGCAAAATCTACGCCGATGCCGCCATCCTGCAACCGGGACAGAAGCACCTGAAGCGGGTGGTAGCGGAAATGGGCGGCAAAAACGCCATCATCGTCGATGAAAGCGCTGATCTCGACCAAGCAGTACAGGGTGTGGTTTACTCCGCCTTTGGCTACAGTGGTCAAAAATGTTCCGCCTGCTCCCGCGTCGTGGTGATGAACTCCATCTACGAGGTGTTTGTAGAACGGCTGGTGGAAGCGACGCGATCGCTCAATGTCGGTGATGCCGAGAAACCCAGCACCTTTGTGGGTCCAGTGATTGACGCAGTGGCACGCGATCGCATCCGGGCCTACATCGCCCAAGGCAAACAGGAAGCCACCCTCGCCCTAGAATTGCCCTCCCCCGAACCCGGTTACTTCGTTGGCCCCACCATCTTCACCGATGTGGCTCCCGATGCCGCGATCGCCCAGGAGGAAATTTTTGGTCCGGTGCTGTCAGTGATCCGGGCGCAGAATTTTGACGAGGCATTGGCGATCGCCAACGGCACCAACTTCGCCCTCACTGGCGGTCTCTATTCCCGCACCCCCGCCCACATCCAACAGGCCAGCACCGACTTTGAAGTGGGCAACCTGTACATTAACCGTTCGATTACGGGGGCGATCGTGGCGCGGCAACCCTTTGGTGGCTTCAAGCTCTCTGGAGTTGGCTCCAAGGCTGGTGGCCCGGATTATTTGCAGCAATTCCTCGATCCCCGCACGGTAACGGAGAATGTCCAACGGCAGGGCTTTGCTCCCATCGATGAGGAGATTTAGGTAAACTCGTGAGAAGTGATCATTCACGACCGCGAGGCGAAGAAGGCAGACCAGTTCAAACTGCATTCAATGATGCTCAACGGGCACGACCATCAGAGGTATTTGTTCAACCAGACGAGCGGTATGTTGTCCGGGGTTCTAGTGGACGAGAGCATATTTTTGAACCGACAGGTGAACTGGTTACTAGCCTAATTCGGGCTAAAAAACTGCACCTACGTAAAGTTAAGCGAGGAGAAAGGAAACCCATCACGAACCAACAGTTTGAGAAATTTCAGGAGATTTTCAAATGACTTCAGAAATCATTTCTTCCCAGGATGAATCGGAGGTGATTGACCTTGAAGATGAATTGGTAGATTTTACTGCTGATTTGTTATCTTTGCGTCAAAGTGAGTCTGTTTTGAGCCGTTTATTTCATCAACCAACAGGAACTTGGACTGATTTACGTAGCCTTTTAGATGCAGATGATTGTCATCTTGAGATGTTAGAAACACTCCAGAAAGATTGTGATGGGGTTCTACGGGTCACATGGCTCAATCATCCTGAATTAGACCAAGGATATTGTTTGATCCTGTTTTATCTGGATGCCCTGAATTGGAATCAGTTAGCTCTATACAACAAGGCTAGGTTGGAGCAAGGGGCGATACGTTCTCCCCACAGGTAAACCAACGCCCATTCCCAGTCCTAATTGTGTTTTGATTTTAGTGGGAGGAGGCGATCGCCCTATCTTCTGTCAAAGGTACTCTAATTTATATTTCTACTTCTGATGGAAGCCCATATACCTTCAATGAACAAATATTCCTTACCAAAATAGGTAGTTCTGAATTATATCTTCCTCGTAAATACATACCTCTATCAGCCAACTCTGACCAAGGTTCTTTGCATAAATAGAGAGTATTCATTAATGATGCTTCAAGCCGCTCTCGTTTTCGAGTATCATCAATCTCTGTAATAAAAATTCTAAATGAAGATAGCTGGTTCCCCACAGCTTTTAGTATTTCAGCTTTGTTTTTTTGAAATTCGTCTCTGTTTTTCCTGGCATATTCCCATCCATGCCATATTTCTTTACGATCTCCTTGAAGGGCAGAAGGTATATCCAAAACGTTATAGTTTCC
This sequence comes from Leptolyngbyaceae cyanobacterium, assembly GCA_035284985.1. GTDB lineage: Bacteria > Cyanobacteriota > Cyanobacteriia > CAKZMO01 > CAKZMO01 > JAAHGY01. Next base: position 2,744 of record JAYKIC010000464.1, on the reverse strand, counting down.
CTTCATATATTCACGGGTATGCTCTTTCAGTCTACGTTTTGTTGAGTTAGTAACACCAGCAGCATACAGCAAAAAACCATCGCGATATGGGAAAGTAAAAAGATAAATCCCTTGGATATTAAGAATAGATTCTAATTTTGTTATATGTTCATATCCAGGCCATGAGAATGGACCTTGCCATTCAATATCTTCTACTAGAATTTTATCAGCATCATGGATTCTATTGAAGCACCACATAAGCAGTTATTCTATGTTTTTAGACTTTATATGATTCCTTAGTTTTGAAAGATTCGAGATTAGTTGAAATAGCCACATGAAAAAGAACTATTTCTAATCTTAATTAGAAATAAAAAAATATTCTTTATCCATAAAACTTTGGACGTTGGTTATATCCAGTTTTAGGATCATTAGACTTGAATAAAAGAATATATTCTACTTCTTTTCTGTTGACCTCTTTTCTGGAAGCTGTATCTGATTCCCATAGTATTTCTTTTCTAATCATAAAGTCCTTTCTCTCCTCTCTAGTAAAGTCTTGTTCAATTAACCTATTACTAGCACTGCCAAAATAATTAATGCTATTTGTTAAATCCTGGCCAATATAAATCTTTCCATTAGGATAAGTTATTTTATAAATCACTTTCATGTTCATAACGTCAGCTCAAAAAAGTATGTAATTATAGAATAGACTTTATACCAATCAATATTTTGCCAAATATTTTAATTAGAAAATATTATCACCCTAAGCCTCTTGGTATGGGGATTGGAATCATTAATTTAGTATAACCAACCTTTAGAAGCGCGATCGCCCCTCTCAATATCTCTTCAATCATTGCAACCAAACTTACGCCATGGGTTAATTTTCTCAATCTACAAATGATTCATTGTGAAAAGTTGATCCTCTACCGGAGTGGCATTGGGCATTGTTTTGCCTGGGCGAAGCACGCATCGCCTTGGTTCGCAATTTCACCTACACTGACGCAGCATTAGACATCTGTTAGCCTGCACAGCTAATCTCCACTGATTTCTACCAATGTCTCGCCAGCAGCGAAGAGTTCTAAAGCCCTAGGTAACATCTCGCTAAGCATCTCACGCAACCGAGCATTGGCGGTATTGCCGCAAATCAGCCAAATAATTTGAGGGGGTGAACCAAGCCGCTCAACCAAATCTACAAAGTCGCTATCTTTCCTCATTACAATAGCTTTTTGAGTTTTTGCAGCTTCAAGAATTTCAGGTTCTTCAGCGTCTCTTAACCCAAGATCACGAAAAGCTACTGATTCAACTCCAAACTTGCTTTTAATTCAGGGTGCCATTGCAGGGGACAGATGGGCATCGCTCCAGATTGTCATGCTACTAAAACTGGGTGATTAAGTTTTCGTGAGGCATATAACAGGGATGCCTTTAGATCATCAGATTCAAGATCGGGCATTTCCTCAATTTCTCCTGCACTTAGCCCTGCTGCAAATAAGTCGAGTACATCTGACACTCGAATTCTCATTCCTCGGATACAGGGGCGACCACCACACTGCCTGGGATTAATCGTGATTCTCTCAAGTAAGGGTGACATATATAAATTCAATCTCGCTAGCTCTTGCTCTCTCAATTATGGATGATATTGGTTGTATTGGGACAAAGCAAAGGAGGCAAAGTTTAGGTAGAAATATTTCCGTCTAATCCCCCAACACAAGGTGATTAGGGAGAAAAGGGAGAGGGCGATCGCCTTTGTTAACGGCTCAAATCAGCGGCGATAAATAGCTTCAAACTCAGCACCGTAGCTCTTAGTCGTCCGCTGCACTTGAATTGTTAGCCTGTGGCAGAGGAGCAGAGGCTTGGTTTTGCTGCATCACCCTCATCAAAAAACGTAGGGCTTCATTCACTGCATCAGCACTGGGAAACATCTCTGCAACATCCGGTTCTAGACGCACTGTTGTTGTGACAAAGCTCTTTCGCCCTGAACCCAATCTTCTGACTCGTAGGTTTTTCAAGTCATACTCTGTCCGCAAATCATCTTCCATCTTTGATTCATCCCTCCTCATAAGCTTCTTGCTCAGTTCGGGTCACTTCTCTTACACTGATGAGCCGAATCGAATTTCCTCGTTCAACGTATGACACAATCAGAACTCGTCCTTGGTTCGACTCTCCAACAATGAGATATCGCTCCTCATCCTCAGAGTGGTCTGGATCGTAGAAATCAACATAGAGAGGATCATCAAAAACAGTTTTTGCTTCCTCAAATGAGACTCCATGCTTTGATAGATTGCGCTCTGCCTTGTTTTCATCCCACTCAAACTGCATAAAGCTATTGTATCGCTGTTCACTTAAACTGATTGTACGCTTTGGTCTGGAAGAGACTTAATAGCACGGCAAAGATCAGCGATCGAAACAATGGCTATCCAAGGATTAGCTCCATGATTGCCAAAAAGAATAAGCTCATGGATGACCTCATCTGCGAAAAAAACAGCCTTATAGGGATCTGCATGGGCAATTTTGTTCAATGCTTCCCTGAGTCCCAAAGGCTCGAAACCAGCTTGTTGCAGATTGAAAGAGCTAGTATACGTAATATTCAATACCTTTTTCAGAAGACGCTTGTAAGCTTTCCTCTCTACATTCGGCTGTTGCAATGGGGTCTCCTGGGTTTGTGATTATAAGTCTGACTTATCATAACTGTAACCCTTTATTCAAGGGGATTTCTGAGATACGGTTCATAGAATTTTGTATCTCCATGAACTTTTTCCACCAGAAAGTCA